>JAGBWX010000104.1 GCA_017629575.1 Spirochaetales bacterium
CTTGAAAAAGATAAAGAGGACCTTAAAAGTCTTATTTATGGGGTTTTAGAGACAGTAGAGGAACTTGATGCAAAGACTGTTGTCATTACTCCATATACAAGAAGATTCAAGAAATTCCCTGTCAAGGAGTCACTTGGGTTAATTCTTTCTGCAATAAATAGTTATCCAATAGATGAAAGCGTAAGATTCATCATAGCGCTCAAGGATTCGAATGAATTGAAGATTGCAGAATCACTCATTTAAAAAGTAAAATGCCTCCAATTGGAGGCATTCAATTTGATTTGTGACTTTTTGATTAAGCTTCGAGGATTCTATCCTTGTCAGCATTAAGGAGCTTTTCAAGAATTTCAGCTGGATCTTTAAACTTAGCAAGCATGATCATAGCTGCAATTACGTATGGCTTGTAGCTAGCTTCCTTGTAGAGAGGAACGAGATAGCGATCGAATACTGATGCTTCAACTTCGCCTTCCTTGCAGCTTACGCCTGTGATATCAGCTGGGAGACAATGCATGTAGAGAGCCTTGCCGTCCTTAGTCTTCTTCATGAGCTCTTCTGTACATGTCCAATCCTTGAACTTTGCATTGTTCTCGAGACATCTCTTCTCAAGAGCCTTAAGCTCATCAAATCTGCCTTCGCCAACAAGCTGAGTTCTCTCTTCCATTACTGCAAATGGTGCCCATGACTTTGGATATACGATATCTGCGCCTTCGAAAGCTTCTTCCATTGATGTAACTCTCTTGTATGAGCCACCTGATGCTGCTGCGTTAGCTGCTGCAACTTCTTCAATCTCAGGCATTACGTTGTAGCCTTCTGGATGAGCAAGAACTACGTCCATGCCGAATCTTGTGAAGAGGCCGATGATTCCCTGAGGAACAGAAAGAGGCTTGCCGTATGATGGTGAGTAAGCCCAAGTCATTGCAACCTTCTTTCCCTTGAGATTCTCTACTCCACCAAAGTAGTTGATTACTGAAAGCATGTCAGCCATTGACTGTGTTGGGTGGTCAATATCGCACTGGAGGTTAACGAGAGTTGGTCTCTGCTCGAGAACGCCCTGATCAAATCCATCCTGAACAGCTTCTGCAACAGTCTTCATGTATGTGTAGCCCTTGCCAATGTACATGTCGTCTCTGATGCCGATAACGTCAGCCATGAATGAAACCATGTTAGCAGTCTCTCTAACTGTTTCACCGTGTGCAATCTGAGATGTCTTCTCATCAAGATCCTGCACTTCAAGACCGAGGAGGTTACATGCTGATGCGAATGAGAATCTTGTTCTTGTTGAGTTGTCTCTGAATACGGAAATACCTAAGCCAGAGTCGAAAACCTTTGTTGAAATATTGTTTTCTCTGAGGCCTCTGAGGATTTCTGCAACTTCGAATACAGCTGCGATCTCATCGTCGCTCTCCTTCCAAGTGTGGAAAAAGTCGTTCAAATACATACGGCTGATATCCAGCTTTCTGAGTCCTGCAATTCTATCTCTAATCTCTGCCTTTGTCTTCTTTGCCATGGTGAACCTCCGTGTTCATTTTCTGTCTATAATTTATCATGCGTTATAAAACCTAGCAAGAAATTGTTGTTGCATTATGTTGCATAGTCTTTTTTTAAACGAGAAGCGCCAAACAGTATTTAGTTTGTAAACTACAAGATTCGTATGAAAAATAAAAAAAGAAAATCCAAATGCTTTGAAATAATGTCTGATGAAATAAGGGCGCCTTTCAAAACGCCCTTTAAACTCATTTGAAATATACAGCTTTTTCCTTTCGCTCTATAACTTTACCTATAATCCTGCAATAAGGCTTACCGATCCTTCTAACAACTTCTTCCGCATCCTCTTGATTTAAAAAGAGCATAAGGCCACCAGATGTCTCTGGATCGCAGCATAAATCCTTCATCTCCTGTGAAAGAGATGAATCGAAGTCCACTTTATCTGCAACATAATCTAGATTATGGTACATGCCCTCAGGAAGAAGGCCGAAGCGAGTGTACTCTAGCGCATTAGGAAGGATTGGAAGCTTTGAGGTGTCTATCTCAATTGTAACGCCACTGGCATTTGCAACCTCACTAGAGTGCCCCGCTATCGAAAATCCCGTTACATCTGTTGCTGCATGAACACCAAGATCCCTAGCAGCATCCCTGCCCTCTTTGTTGAGTCTTGTCATGGAATCAACAGCAGCTTCAACGCTCTCAGGGGAGGCCTCTCCTCCCTTTAAGGCCGTGTTTATTATTCCAACACCTAACGCCTTTGTAAGAACGATTGAGTCTCCAACCTTTGCACCTTTGTTGGACCAAACCTCATCTTCCCTCATAAAGCCTGTTACGCATAGTCCATACTTTGGAGTTGGATCTGAGATTGTATGGCCACCAGCAACTACTGCTCCAGCCTCTTCGATCTTCTTGAGACCACCTAGAAGAATATCCTCCATTACAGAGAGGTCTAAGCATGATGGGAAGCATAGAAGATTCATTGCAACATTAGGCTCACCGCCCATGGCATAGACGTCAGATAGTGCATTTGCTGCTGCAACCTGGCCAAATATGAATGGGTCATCTACCATAGGTGGAAAGAAGTCTACAGTCTGTACAGATACAATGTCATCCTTTACACGGTATACAAGAGCATCGTCGGCACTCTCAAAGCCCTCGATCAGACGGTCTGAGGTATGGAGCGGAAGCTTGTCTATGACGCTATGCAAAGCCTCAGGAGGAAGCTTTGCTGCACATCCTGAGGTCTTAACCATAGAAGTAAGTTTTACGTCACTCTTTGTTTTCATATATCATCCTATAGCTTTCGCCTTCCTTTATGTATACAGCCTCCAGGTTCTCATCAGATAACTCAACATCAAAGGGAGATGAGAAGAATGCTGCTGTTCCACAGGATGAGGAAAGCGATCTTGGAACTGGGGCGAGACGAGAGCCAGAGACTCTCTTCTTGAACATCATCGCCCCATAGTGATTGTGAAAAGTTGCTACTTTTTCAGAGTTAGTGTCCATTCTCCATCGCTCTCTACAATAACAGGCTCAATACCGAGAGCCCTTGCAAATCTGGAGATATTCTCCATTGGAACACGGCTGTCTACTGTAACAGCAACCTCAGAGTCTTCCTTGAGGGCTCTCTTAGTCATTATAACAGGTTCTGGACAGGATAATCCTCTGCAATCGATTTTTTTCATATTAGGCCTCCCTCTTCTTGATGAATGTATTGATAGAAGCAATTGCAAGTAAAATTGCGATAGATCCAATTACAGCAACCTTGCCATAAATTGAAGGTCCACCAACGCTAGTTGCGCTGTATGCTGATGAAGCAAGTGAGAAGTTATGAGCAAATGCAGCTCCTGCAATCAAGCCAAGAACAGCAACAGCACTGTCTGTGTTTCCCTCTCCTGCAAGTACCAGCTGTCTAAGAGGACAGCCACCAAGAAGCGCTGATCCAAGACCAACAACCAACATGCCCAAGAAGTTCCAAACATGCTGTGAGTGAGCAACTGGCTGACCTGCAAAGCCAAGATTGAACTTGCCTGTTGCAATGTTCATAACCAATGCTGATGCGAAAATAGCTATAAAGCCGCCAAGGAGAGTCCAATCCTTAACGAGAATGACATCTCTAATTCCGCCAACCATGCACATTCTTGTTCTCTGTGCCATGATTCCAACGATAAGGCCAGCAGCAAGAGATGCGATAATTGGAGCATGCATTGATCCTGGTCCGCTAGTTGAGAAAGCGAAGATAGATGGAACTGCAATGAAAAGCACAAAAAGAAGGATTGTTGATGCTGGAAGAACAACACCCTCTGACTTTGTCTGTGTTCTAGCTCTTCCAAGAGAGAAACCCTTTGAAAGGAAGTAACAGCCAATAGCAATGCCTGATGCAAAGCCAGCAAGAGCAACAAGTGCATTCAAGTCGCCAGCTGCTAAGCGAAGCACCATTCTAAATGGACAACCCAAGAATACCAAAGCTCCAATCATTACCATGAAAGCAATGAAGAATCTTGTAATTGGAGCAGAGCCACCTCTAGGCTTGAACTCGCCTTTCAGTAAGCTGATTATAAATGAACCAAGAATCAAACCGATAATCTCTGGTCTTACATATTGAACTACGCCCGCTGTCTGAAGCTTAACAGCACCTGCTATATCTCTTAAGAAGCAAGCAATGCAGAAGCCCATGTTACCTGGGTTTCCCAAAAGTACTAGAGCTACTGAAATGATGCCAATAGCTACGCCTGTAAGAATTAAATTACGCTTATCTTTGACTAGTGTCATGTAATTCCTCCTTTTTTTATATACTTTACCATTATATTTTTCACAAAACAATGGAATTTTATGGTACCTTATCATCATGAAGAGGATTTATCTGGACAATGCAGCAACATCTTATCCAAAGGCCCCCGGTCTTGGCTCTGTCATTGCCCAATACATAGAAAACAGCTCAGTTAATCTTAATAGAACGGAAAGCAGCGAGAGCTTTTCCGTATTCGAGACCATCTATGGCTTAAGGGAAAACCTTTGCACTCTATATAATTACAACCATCCAGAATCCATTGCATTCACAAAGAATGTAACAGAATCTCTCAATTGGATAATCAAGGGATTACTTACAGAAAAAGACCATGTGATAGTGTCATCAAATGAGCATAATGCGATGATGCGCCCCCTTGTTCAGATGGGAATTCAGTTTGATAGAATTCCATCAAACGACCACGGATTTGCTGATTATTGTAAACTTGAGAGCCTTATCAGACCAAATACCAAGGCTATTTTGATCAATGGAGCAGGCAATGTATCTGGTGCAATCGAGGATCTATCGATTCCAGCAGAGATAGCAAAGAAGCACAATCTTCTGTTTTTCATAGATGCAGCCCAAGCATCTCCTTTTGTTGATATAGACATGCAAAAGCTAAATCTAGCTGGTGTTGCCTTCACTGGACACAAGAGCTTCTTAGGTCCACAAGGCACTGGAGGCATGATTCTGAGAAGGGATATTGCAGAGACAATCAATCCTTTGATTGCTGGTGGAACAGGATCGGAGAGCGACAGGGAAACAATACCAACATCCCTTCCAGATAGACTTACTCCTGGAACTGAAAACATTCCAGGACTTGTTGGACTTGCACACTCGGTTAAGTATGTGATTGAGAACAAGAAGGTGCTCTATGAGAGAATTATGGAGAGGACAGAAAAGCTCTATCTTGGACTTGAGGCAATTGATGGAATTGATATAAAGGGACCTAACCTAAACGAAAGAAGAACGGGAGTTATATCAATCACATCAGATAAGAAGGACATTGCAGAGATTTCATCTCTTCTCTTGGAAAGAGGTGGAATCGAGACCAGAGTTGGCCTCCACTGCTCTCCTTCTGCGCACAAGAGCCTTGGAACATTCCCAACAGGCACTCTTAGATTCTCTCCAGGTCCATTCACTACAGACGATGAGATAGAAACAACCATCTCCCTCATCAAGGAGATTATCAATGACTGACTACTATATGACATTAAGAGAGCTCCTGAAAAATGGAGACGTTGAAAGATACACTGATTTAGAGAACAGGAAGGAAGGCTTATATCAAGATGGGAAGCTTATTTATGGCGATGATATAGCCTCTGAGTCAGCAATCAAGGAAGTAATAAAGCCAGAGGTGCATCTAGTACTGTTTGGAGCTGGGCATATTGCAAAAGCAATCTATGACTTGTCTGTACTTCTTGGAATGAAAATAACAGTCTTTGACGAAAGACCTGAAATTCTCAATGAAGAAAGGTTTCCAAACGCAGAGAGGATATTGATGCCTTATGAGGATATATTCAAAAGCGATTTCTCCTTTTTTAGGCCTTACTACCTCATCCTCACCCATGGACATGATCATGATAAGAACGCTCTTCGATATTGCCTAAATCGAAGCTACTCATATCTAGGCATGATTGGATCTAAGGGAAAGGTTGCATCAACTCTCAATGATTTAAGGGAAGAAGGCTTCTCTGATGAGAAGCTCTCTGGAGTTCACGCACCTATTGGACTCAAGATTGGAGCCCAAAGTCCAGAAGAGATTGCAATATCTATAATGGCAGAGGTAATTGGCGAATACAGAAAGGACAAGAACCTAGTAAATATCAGTCCTGATTATTTGAAGGCAGTGTCATCAAAGAGAGGCATTGCTGTAAGAATCATAGAAAAGAGAGGCTCTGCTCCTAGAGCAATTGGCTCAGAGCTCTTTGTCACTGAAGACAAGTGCTACGGAACAATTGGAGGCGGTGCAATAGAGCTGAAGGCAGAAGAGGTTGCAAGAGGTCTCCAGAAGGATGAAGAGGTATTCCTTGTCAAAGAGCATAGACTCTCTTCAAAGGGAGACCTTGGAATGATCTGCGGGGGTGATGTAACTCTCTTATATCAGCTTAGAGCGCCTAAATAATAGAGAGATGGCATATAAAAGAGGTCTCTTTATCTTCTTTGCCACCTTGCCCTTGATATATACACCAACCAAATCCTCTCTACAGAGTTCCTCTAGAGGGGATTTTCTATATACATTAAAAGTTGCCTCATTTCCTATAGCGAGCGAAAAGTCCCTACCCTGCGCTTTTCCTGCATTTATCGAATATGTTCCATATGCCTTCTCTGGCTTTATGGACTGAGACTCATTGTAGTAATGGATCATTCCCTTCATCTGCAAGAAGGGATCTATCTCCTGAACAGGAGAGTCTGAGGAGCCTAAAAGACATACACCGCTATCTGAAAGCTCTTTAAGAGGCATCAAGAGACCAAGCTGCTTTTCTGTAAGATATGCTTCATAGCTCTTCAGATAACGCTTATCGATATATGAAAAGCCTGGCTGGATTGTCACTGCAATATCAAGGTTTTTCAAATTCTCCACAGCAAGTCTTGATGGGAATTCTGCATGGTCTATCCTGTACATTCCACCACTCTTATGAAGTCTATCCTTGTTCTCTGAATACGCAGCAATCAGCTGATCGATTGCAGCAGGACCTATAGCGTGGGCAGATAGGAGAATATCATCATCAATCGCCTTCTTTACCTGTGAGGAAATAAACTCATCCTCATAGTACTTGTGGCCAGAGTCCTCAGAATTTCTGTATGGAGAATAGAAGGCGGCACTCATGGAGTTTACAGCACCATCAAGTTCCCAAGAGGAGCATCCACCAAGCCTCTTTCTCCTTTGCATATTGAAAAGAACATCCGCTTTATCAAACTCCTGATACTGAGGATACAGGATGATATCCAAAGGAAGCTTTGATGCAATGAGTGCCAGTACCCTTGTTAGAAGATCCTTTCCACCATCCTCATTTCCATCTAAAGCAGCAAAACCAGAGAGACCTGAGCTATATGCATTGTTTATAAATCCTGCAATGCCCTTTATAAGCGTAGATAGCTTCACAGATGAGGCTATATACCCAGTAATCTTTCCTTGATTGAATTCATGTGCCTCTCCCCTCAATATCCCATCAGGATAGGCCTTAACATCCAAGCCTATTGCCTCCATCATCTTTGTTGATAGAGTTGAAGAGTGTCCATCGATTGTATATACGACAACGGCCTTTCCTGGAGCTGCTGAGTCTAGCTCCTCCCTTGTAAGGAGCCTTGGTTCTGAGAATGCTGTTGGAATAAAACCATTGGCAACTATTATCTTGGCCTTGGGATTTGACGCAGAATATGCCTTAAGCCTAGAAAGTGCATCTTCTGCATTCTTTGGATATACACCATCATCCTTTACCTCTGAAATAAAGAAGCTCTGTCCTGCAAGAACTATCGTATACAACAGGTGCATATGGGAATCAAAGAGCCTTGGAGCAATATGAGCGCCATTTAGGTCTACCACCTTATAGCCCTTAGGAATTTCATTTCCAAGATATGAAATCCTACCCTTTTCTACGCCTATTGCTGTATAGATCTCAGAAGATGAGAAGGTATGTACTTTGCAGTTTGTATAAAGTGTTCTCATATTGTGACCACATTGCCAACAGCCATAAGGACATACATGATTGCAATGACAATCTGCAGAACTGTTCCACCGCCATTACCGAAGATAGAGTCTCCTTCCTCACTCCTGCACTTTCTGAATGCAGGGATTACCATCACTGCAACTATGATTGCAATCAGTCCTCCTGCAAGGCGCATGAATTCCATAAAGCCACCCATTGGAAGAAGTGTAAGGAGTAGAGATGGAAGCGTTGCAATAATCCAGCAAAGCCTCTTTGACATTCTTGTCTGCTCCTCAACGATATCTGAAAGAGCAAGAGATATTGACCAATAGGTTGTAACCATAGCCAGCAGTGTGAAGATGGAACCAACGAGTTCTGCCCACTTTCCGATTCCTCTAGACCAGCCAACCATAGCAACTTCTGTAATCTCTGCTGATGAAAGCAATGAAGATACTGTAATGAGTATGATTAGGATGTAATTATTCATCATACCAAGAATTACAGCCTTCTTAATTTTCTTTGTGTCGCCATCAAGACCCTTTACTGCCTGAGGAACTGAGAAGAATTCAGAGAATGCAAACATTGCCATTCCAAAGTATGCCAAAGCAGCATTGACCGAGCCCAATTTAATAGGAAGTGGATTCGAGATATTAAAGAAAGATGACGCTGAAAGAATGAAAATCAAGGCATAGATAATTGCAACAGCAATCTTCTCGCTAACGCCTACAGCCTTAAGCCCAAAGAGTACTACAGATGCAGCAACAACATAGAAAATAAGTCTTGCAAAGATAGGAGCAACGCCCAGCAAAGGAGAGATAATCTCCTGAGCACCCTCAATATATGCAGCAAGATTTGTAAATAGGACAAGCATCATGATTATGAAGAAGGCCATTGTCATGACTGCCTTCTTCTTTCCTGTAAAGAGATACTTTGAGAATACTGAGATGATCTGGCCATCCTGCCCGCTCTTGATTGAGAGCTCTGCAATCATCAAATGGAGAATGATTGATGATACAAATGCAATTGTAAGAATTGCAAATGCACCAATGATTCCATTCATTTTTGCAAGATAAGGCATCGCCATTACGCCTCCGCCTATTCCATAGCCTGTAATAATACAAGCACTTTCCCAAACTGTCAGCTTACTCTTTGATTCACTCATGTTTCCTTTGTAATTCAAATAGAGACGTTAGTCTACATCGAATGCAAACGACATAAAAAAAAGCCCAAGACTTGCTTGGGCAAATTGTCAAACTAATTATCAGAACTTTCCAAGTCCCTTGAGAATCTTCTCAGGAGTAATTGGCCATGTGCGAACCCAAACTCCACAAGCATCAGCAATAGCCATCGCAATAGATGGAGCGGCTCCATTAGTTGCGATTTCAGAGATTGACTTAGCTCCGAATGGGCCGAACTTGTCATCAACATCAATTAATACTGACTTGAAGTCCTCTGGGCTCTCATAGATCATTGGTGTTCCGTAGTCTGTGAAGTTAGCATTTACGCATGTGCCATTCTCATCAAGAATCATACCTTCATAGAGGGTATGGCCAATCGACTTCATAGCAGCACCATACATCTGGCAAAGAGCAATCTCAGGATTGATTGGAGTTCCAGCATCCTGGAGAGCATAGAACTTGTTAACCTTTATTTCACCAGTTCTTACGTTTACAGCAACTTCAGCAAAGTGTGCGCCATAAGGAACTGCGAAGTTAGGTGTTACGAATGTTCCCTTTCCAATCATCTGACCTCTGCCATCGCCCTGGAGAGCATCGTGGCTGAGCTTAGAATATGTGATTTCCTTTCCGCTCTTTGAAACAATCTTGCCAGGCCATACGAGCTCAAGCTCTTCTTTTGGCTCACCAAGCTGCAAGGAAGCTTCTACGAGTACCTTTTCCTTAAGATCCTTAACAGCCAAGAGTGATGCGTTTCCTGAGAAGTATGTTCCAGAAGATGCATATGCACCTGTATCGAATGGACAAGAGTCTGTATCGCCAGAGACAACAGATACTACCTCTAGAGGAACTCTCATGATTTCAGATACGCACTTAGCAGAGATTGTATCCAAGCCTGTTCCGAGGTCTGCGCCACCTGAGAAGAGGATGAATGTTCCGTCTGTCAGGAGCTTGCACTGTGCTGTTGCATGGTCCAATCCTGGAAGACCAGAACCCTGCTGAATCATTGCAAAGCCCTTTCCAATCTTCCAATCAGGATCCTCTGAGACTTCCTTCTTGCCCCAGTTAATCATCTCAGCACCCTGATCGAGAGCTTCCTCAAGACCACATGAGCCAACAGGAACAACAGCTCCTTCTCTACCTTCGCCAAGGCCCTTGAGGATTTCAAGCATGTAGCCCTCATGGACAATGTTCTTCTTAGCCATCATAAGTGGATCGATGCCAAGCTTCATTGCAAGCTGTCCCATGCAAGAGATGATTCCAAAATAGCCCTTAGGTGCACCGTAGCCCTGATAAGCGCCCGTTGGAGGAATGTTTGTGTAATATGTAAGAAGATCGTAATACATATTATCTACAGCAAAGATAGGAAGAGTCTTTGAAGATGCATTCATTGGAACTGTAAGACAGTGGTTGCCATAAGGACCAGTGTTGGCTCTTACATCCATATAGATAGCAGTAATTGTGCCATCTTTTTTACCACCCATCTTAACTCTAACTCTCATTGGATGACGAGTTGAGTTTGCATAGAACTCTTCAGCTCTTGTATTTCTGTAATAAATTGGCTTTCCTGTAATCCATGTGCAATATCCAACAAGATCTTCAACAAGAATATCCTGCTTAGAGCCATAGCCACCGCCAACGCGCTCCTTGATGATGTGAATCTTGTTCTCTGGAATCTGACATACCCAACCAACAATTCTTCTTACATGGTAAGGAACCTGTGTTGAGCAGTTCATTACAAGTCTTCCACCCTCAATGTGTGCATAGCAAACATGAGGCTCAAGTGGTGTGCACTGAATCTGGCTAGTCTGATATGTTTCATCAACTACAGCATCTGCTTCAGCAAAGCCCTTTTCAATATCACCAATGCCACCATGTGCACCTGCTGCGATATTTCTATGGCTATCGGCATGGAGAGGGAACTGATAAACAATCTTTCCATCTCTCTCATCAGATGACTTGTTATACTCATCCAGGTCTGCAGGAGCCCCTGCTCTATACTCTACAATGCCGTTCTGAACTACAGGAGCACCATCAGCCATTGCTTCTTCAACTGTGAAAACAGGAGCAATTGGCTCATACTCAACCTTGATAAGCTCTGCAGCCTTATCTGCAATTTCTTTAGTCTTAGCAACGATGCCAGCCACTCTATCGCCAACATGTCTAACCTTCTTATTGAAGAGGCGTCTGTCATGTGGAGATGGCTCAGGATTTCCCTGTCCTGCCTGCATATAGTAGATGTCTGGGCAGTTGAATGCAGTTACAATCTTTGCAACTCCATCGAGCTTTTCAGCCGCAGATGTGTCAATAGACTTGATATAAGCATGTGCAAATGGGCTTCTTAATACGTGGAGGCACCATGCGTTCTCTGGGACCTTGTCCTCCACGAACACAGGTTCACCGGAAACTAATGCAGCTCCGTCAATTTTTCCAGTTGGCTTTCCAATAAAGTCCAAGGAAGGTCTGAATGAAGGTGCAATCTCAGACTTGAACTCACCCTCATCCCTAAGCTCTATTGCAAGCTTGACTGCAAGATAATAGTGCTCATAGCCAGCATCTCTGATGAAGATGCCTGAAAGAGCTTCCTGAATATCAGCTTTTGTTGGATTAGGCTTTTTATCAAGAAGCCAAGTGAGGATAAGAGCAGCAGCTGGTGCATTATAAGCACTTTGAACGATGCCAGCAGCAACCATAGCCTTCTGAACGTAGTTGATTTCTCTACCATTCATAAGTCCTTCTGCTGTCATGATTTCTGCGCCCTCAGCCTGATAAGCGAGAATGAAGTTAGAATACTTCAGAACACCATTGAATACGATAGTGTCAGAGCCTGCGAAGCCTTCTCTATCGTCAGAGTCTCTTACTGAGTTGTAGCCAGCTCTATAGAGAACATCTCTGAGTCTTTCATCTCTTTCAGCGATAAGAACGATATTTTCGCCATTGATTCTACACTTGATATCCATTCTTACCTCCTTCCCTCGAAAATGACAGAGGCAAGATACTTCTTGTACTCTGCACTGCCTCTAAGATCTGATACGAACTCTATGTTCTTATAGATTTCCCTATCCCTTCCAAATGCTACAGGAGAACCGGATGCGGAAATCGCATACATTCCCTCAGACTCTGCGGCAATCAATGTTGCATGAGAAGAAGATGTGATTGCAATTTTCTTTGCCCAGCCCTTTCTTCCGGCAGCAATTCTGATTGCCTTCACAACGCCCTTGCAATTCTTGCTGATATATACAGAGAGAGGCTTTACCTTCTCTCCTGCATGGCACTCGATTACAACCTCTGCTTCAGCTGCAAGAAGAGCTGCAAGCATGTAGCTATCATCTCTTTTTAAAGCTACGTTGCCACCGATAGTTGCCATATTTCTCTTTTCAAAGGATGAGCAGAAAGCTGCTGCATCTTTGATGAACTCTGGAACAAGTTCGCATTCCTTGATGCTCTGGAGTGTTGCTCCTGCTCCAATAATTAGCTTATCGCCATCAATGGAGATTGAAGCATCTAGAAGAGCTGAAATATCAATGAGTTCAGCACTGCTGTCTACAGAAGAATTGAGGCGAAGAACTTCTGTTCCTCCTGCAAGATAGGCTGAATTCTCAATTTCATGTCTAAGCTTTACAGCTTCTTCAAGTGTCTTAGCCTGATGAATGACCATTGCGCCCCCTTTACTCGATAATTCCCTCTGGAGAACCTGAAGCTACTGCATCAATAAAGTAATCGAGCATTCTTCTTGTAGAGTTCCTTCTCCACTCAGGCATTGCATGTGGGCTGATTACGCCATTCCATGCATCCAGGAATTCTTCCTTCCTTGACTTTAGCTCTTCTGGTGCAAGACCGATGAGCATTCTCTCAGCATCCTTGCCTCTTGCAACCTTAGGACCAGCAGCACCTGAAGATGCTCTGAAATCAACAATCTTTCCATCCTTTACTTTGCATGCAGCTGAAAGAGAGAGCTTTGAGATAGCATTTGCTCTTCTTGTACCAATCTTTCTGTAGAAGATATATGTGAAATCTGCTGGAGGAATGATTACCTTGGAGATGATTTCATCCTCTCTCAGCTCTGTCTTTTTTGCGCCCTTGATGAAGTCATCGAGAAGCATCCTTCTTGATCCTTCAAGACTGATGAGCTCAACCTCAGCATCCAAAAGGATAAGAGGCTGAGGCAAATCGCCCTTTGGAGAAGCGTTTCCGATGTTGCCACCGATTGTGGCGCTATTTCTAAGGGAGATAGCACCCATTCTTGATGCAGCAGATCTAACAAGGTAGTGAACGTCTTCGCATTCAGCAATCTCTCTAGATACTGTGAGTGCTCCAATTTCAACAGAACCATCTTCCATCTTCTTGATGCCCTTGAGCTCGCAAAGATTTGTTATGATCATGATTGGCTTCTTGAACACAGGAGACAGGCCAGACCCCTCATAGTGCTGAACCATTAAATCTGTTCCGCCAGCAAGAGGAATAGCACCTGTTGCCTTTCTAATTGCAAGAGCCTCTTCCAATGTCTTTGGGATGTAGCATTTTACTTCTGCCATAAGTCTGCTCCTTTCTCTGCTGCGAGATGAATGGATTCGACGATCAGGTCATAGCCTGTGCAGCGGCAGATATTTCCGCTGATAGCCATTCTGATTTCATCCTCATTAGGATTAGGGTTTCTATCAAGAAGGTAATATGCTGCCATAACCATGCCAGGGATGCAGAAGCCACACTGTACAGCTCCACCCTCAGCAAATGCATTTATGATGCACTGGCCCTTCTCTGTATCTCTAATGCCTTCGATTGTCTTGATGTCAGATCCACAGCATGCGCCAACTGGAATAATGCAGGAAGTAACGAGTTCGCCATCCTTTAATACAGAGCAAGCACCGCACTCGCCTTCGCCGCAGCCTTCCTTAGAGCCTGTGAGCGAAAGGTCTTCCCTGATTACATCTAAAAGTCTTCTGAGTGGATCGCCGTTATATACAATTTTCTTGCCATTTAATGTGAATTTGATTTCAGCGGACATTCTTGAGTGCCTCCTCGATATCTTCTGGTGGGATTGGGATAGAGCGTACTGTGATTCCAAGTGCTCTCTCTACTGCATCTACATATGCAGCTGATGCGCCATTGAATACGAGCTCTCCCATGCCCTTTGCTCCAAATGGTCCCCATTCATATGGGTTTTCCTGGATGTGATATTCCTGCTTAGGGAAGTCCATTGATGTTGGAATTACATAGTCTGACATGCTTGACTGCCTGAAGTAGCCCTTTCTGTTTTCAAGCTTCTCCATTGATGCATAGCCAAGAGACTGCATGATTCCGCCATTGATCTGGCCATGTACGATCAACTCGTCGATAGCCTTGCCGATCTCGTGTGATGACCAAATGCCAACTGTCTTGATTTCATTAGTCAGCTTATCTGCCTCAACCTCAACACATGCAATGCCCCAACCGTAGCCGAGGTAGGCATCGCCTCTGAAGGTGGACTGATCCCAAGGATGTCCATCTGGGTGTTCGTATTCAACCTCTGTTGAGAAGTCGCCTTCAGCCCAGCGCTCCTTCATCTCGAGAGCAGCTCTCTCAACGAGCTTTCCAACGATCATTGTTGAGCGGGAAGCTGCTGTTGGGCCAGAGTCTACAACCTTTGAGGTATCTGGATTGTCATATGAGATGTTCTCCATTGGAAGCTCAAGAACTGCGGCAGCAATCTTTCTAAGCGCTGTCTGGAAGCCCTGTCCCATCTCTGTTGAGCCAACCTGAATGTCTACATTATCGCCAGTCTTTACAAGTCTTGCGTGAGCCTTGATGATTGCCTGTTCGCCATTGCCTGTAAATGCACCACCATGGTTGTACATTGCAATACCGATGCCCTTTCCTGATCCAAGCTTATATTCAGCAGCCTTTCTGTAGTAATCAGATGCCTCTGTTACAACCTTGATCATCTCAGGAAGCATAACCTCCTCAACAATGTGGCCATTTGTAACTGTCTCGCCACCCTTCTTGATAAGATGAGCTTCCTTGAATGCGAGAGGATCGACGCCAAGGTGACGTGCGATATGGTCCATATGGGTCTCGATTGCAAAGAGTGTCTGAGGAGCTCCAAAGCCTCTGAATGCACAGGATGGGAATGTGTTTGTTGCAATGCCTTCACCCTTTAAGTATGTGTTAGGGAAGTCATATACGCCATTTGCATGGAATACGCCTCTCTGGAGAACAACGTATGATGATGCAAGATATGCACCGACGTTATATCTGATGAGGCCCTTTGTTCCGAGGATTTTTCCATCCTTGATTGCTGTCTTATAAACAACCTTTGATGGGTGTCTCTTAACTGAGTAGAGCATATCCTCTTCTCTGTCGAAGATCAGCTTGATTGGCTTTCTGACTACATTGAGAGCAACAAGCATTGGGCCTGCAATAACATCTGGGAAGTGTTCCTTGCCACCGAATGCTCCACCAGTTGTTGTCTGGCGAACGATGATATCATCATATGGCTTGTTAATTAGTCCAGCTACTGACTTTCTAATGTAGAAAGGACACTGGGCTGATGCATAGACAACATACTTTCCATCTTCAAAAAGTACGATTACACCATTTGTCTCAAGGTGAACATGCTCCTGGAAGCCAGTCTCAATTGTCTCCTCGAAAATCTCATCAGCCTCAGCAAAGACTTCTTCCATGTCCTTGCCCTTTTCGCAGAAGAGCTCACAGGTAATGTTGTTTCCATCTCTGATTGGACCGCCAACGAGGTTTACGCCATCGTCGATTGAAACAGCTGGAGTCTCTTCTTCATACTCGATCTTGATTCTATCCTTCAAGTATTTGAGGACATTTCTATCTGGACCAACTACGAGACCAATTGTCTCGCCTACATATCTTACATCGCCTTCTGCAAAGGCTCTCCAGTCCTTTGCAATCATCCAAAGCTCATTCTTTCCACCTACTGGAATATCTTTATAAGTGATGAACTTATAGCCCTTTGGCATCTGTGGGGTTTCTATGTTGAGAATCTTTCCTCTTGGAATAGAAGAACGAACCATATACGCATATTGCATTTCAGGGAATGAAAGGTCGCATACATATTTAGCATCGCCTCTTGCCTTAGCAACTGCATCTACTCTGATTACTTTGTCGTTTATCTTAGTTGATGGCATTCTCACTCCTTTTCCATTATCGTTTTAAACCTATAATGAAGATCGAACCGGCATGAAAAAACACGGCTATTTATGATGCAATTATACCACCATAACTTGATAGTAACCTCTTTTTTTGGAAAACAACAAATTTCCTATAAAAAAAGAGGGCTTTTAATTCTTTTGTAAACCTAATCTACAAAAAAGAAACAAATTTTGTGTGCTTACGAACTATTTGCAACAATAGTCAAACAAAAAGCCCCAGATTCTGGGGCAAAGAAGGGAAAGGGGTATTATTTAAAAAGACAGGAATTCACACACCCCGAATATTGATGGATTCAGATTATCACAGTTTATTCATATGTCAATATAAATAATTCCTTATGAATTAAAAAGTTCACTTACATTTATTGGAGTCTTTGCCTGAGCTGATGCATAAATTGCATCGATGATTTTCATCAGCGTCAAAGCCTGCTCTGCATCAGGTAGTGCAACACATTCTCCATTTAAAGCCTTTAAGAACATTCCAATGAGGTCCAATCTTCCCATCTCACCATCGCTGTCATAGACATCGGAGGTATTCTCGCCCTCATACCACTCAAGAAGGTCCTTCTTCTTATCGCGGCTGATTCTTGTAAGCTTGGCGCCAGCCTTTGTTCCCTGAAGAGTGATTGCGCAGTTCTCCTCCTCAATCATCTCAGCCCAGCTAGCTCTTGAGAATATGTTTCTTCCATCCTTAAATGTAATCATGGCATGGGATGCTGACTCAACATTGACAGGAAGGTTTCCCACAACCTGACCTCTTGAGAAATCTGGATTGTCTATGAATGTGTCGAAGTTGGATGCAAGCACGTACTCTGCCTCTGGGTAGCCCATCATATAGAGAGAAAGGTCGAGCATGTGAACAAGGTCGATTACAGGTCCGCCTCCGCTTAGTTCCTTATTGGTGAACCAACCGCCAAAGCCGGGGATGCCTTCTCTTCTAACCCATTCGGACTGGATGCTGTTAATGTCGCCCATCTTGCCTTCATCAATTCTTTTCTTGAGCTCTAAAGCACCCTTTCTTGCTCTGTTATTGAAAGCAAAAATCAGCTTCTTATCTGTCTTTTTGGACTCTTCAACCATCTCCAAAGTCTCTTTGGCATTCATTGCCGGTGGCTTTTCTGAGTATACATGCTTGCCAGCTCTGAGAGATTTGATGGCAATGTCTTTGTGGCTAGAGTTTGGAGTGCAGATTGATACGATATCAAACTCTGCATCGGAAGAGAGAAGCTCTTCCATTGAGCTATAGAAGTGCTTGATTCCCCTCTCCTTTGCAAAGGCCTCAGCCTTGGCTATGTTGTGATTAACTACAGCAGTTACCTCAGCCCCATGAAGAACAAAGCCTCTATAGTGGCTCTCTGCGATATGCCCCGCTCCGATTATTGCAACTTTAAATTTGTTCATAGAGAAATTCTAATCCAGCAGAAGAGATAAATAAAGAATCTTTATTTGTCTTTCCATAATGGAACATTATGTATTGCTAAATAATTCAATTGACGATGAAACTGAACAATTTATATAATCTTTTAGTATATATTTCTTTAAATTTCCGAGGGGAATATCATGGCCAAAATTATTAAGATTACAGACCTGACTGTTTTTATAGGCTTAGACAATGGAACAATCAAGGGAGTAAGAAAAGATAGCATATCCTTTGTTCCTGCCGTAGATATGAAAGTACAGGTAATCGACGATGGAGCAGTAACTGTTGTTACACCTTTAGAATCATTTGAAAATGTTCCAGCAGAGACTGTAGAAGAAGTTGTAGTTGAAGAGACTGTTCCTGTAGTAGAAGAATCAACAGAAGAGGTTACAGAACCTGCAGAAGATGTTGCAGAACCTGCTGCTGAAGCTCCAGCAGAAGAAGTTCTTCCTGTAGAGGCAGCTCTTCCTGTTGAGGAAGCAAAGCCTGAGGAAACAAAGAGTGTAGAAAAGGCTGAAGATAAAAAGTCAGCTAAGAAATCAAAGAAAAAGAAGCAGAAGGTTACAGATAAGCTTACATATATCATTCTTGCCCTTACATTCGGAAAGCTTGGTATTCATAAGTTCTTTGCAGGCAAGATTTTTGCAGGCATTATCTACTTATTGCTTGGATCTATCCCAATTGTTTCATTGATTGTTTATATTTTCATTTTCTTCGACTTGATCATTGCGCTCTGCAAACGCGCAGATGAAAGAGGAAACATTTAATCCATAGTCTTGGGTTATTGAATTTTAGGAGCGTATTTATGAAAACATGTACATATTGTTCAAGAGAAGTTGAAGATAATACTAATTTCTGCCCAGATTGCGGAAAGCCATTCAATGAAGTCAAAGATGGAAAGAAAAAGAAGCGCAATATTGTTGTAAACAATAAGCTGATCAGCATTTTTGCAGGTATTTTCTGTATTTTCTTTGCTGCACAATATAGGGAATTCAAATTGTTCTGCGCTTTTGCTGTTGTAGTTGGCGCAGCTCTTCTGGTTAATAGAAAGAATTCAAAGGATGATGTTCTCACTCACTGCATTAAGGTTACCTTAATTGTTCTTGGAGTGGTTGCTATTGCTGCCTTCCTTATTCAGCTAGATGGAACAATGCCTATAATTAATACACTGGAGGAACTTGGAGATAAGGTTCAGGACTCTTTGTATGACTTTGAGAGAGATGTTACAAAATTGTTGAAAAACAACAAGAAAGCATTAGAAAGTCTCCTTGATATACTTGATGTTTAATATCAAGCAACACGCAAAATTCCCTCTTATTTTTAATAGGAGGGATTTTTTTACCTTTAGCTATCTCATAAATTTCCAAGAAAACCTTTTTTGCCTAAAAAAAGTGCCCTTTCCTAAGAAAGAGCACCTAACAGCTACTAAGCTTTGATCTTATCTACAGTCTTCCAGACTCTAGAAGCGATCTTTTCAGCTTCGCCATAGATCTTATCTACATCCAAGTGTGGGAATACTCTGTTTTCCATCACTACTCTACCGTCTACGATAACTGTATTTACATGTCCTGATGCCATGCCCCAAACAAAGTGTCCTGCTGCATTAGCGTTTAATAAAGGAGTTGGATTCTTGTAATCGAGGAGAACGAGGTCTGCCTTGTATCCAGCTTCAACTTTACCCCACTTGCCTCTTCCACCGAAGTTTGAAGCTACAAGCTCATTGCCTCTATTGAGAGCTGCTACAAAATCTGATGGCCAGAATGGACCACCGTCATCCTTATGCTTGAAGAATGCACACTTGAGCTCTTCAAACATATTGCCGCCACAGCCATCTGTTCCAATAACAAGCTTCTTGATCAAAGGAAGCTTATTGCAATAGCCAATGTGGTTGTTCATGTTTGATCTGCCCTGGTGGGAGATGAAGCAGCCTCTTTCATTAGCCTTTGCTATTTCCTTCTCACTGAGCCATACGCCATGAACAAGAAGAGTATTATCTGCAAGAAGTCCAAAGTCATCAAGTCTATCTACAATATCCTTGCCATAGTGATGATGGGAATGAATCTGGTCGTAGTGAGCCTCTGCAACATGCAGGTGCATGCCTCTTCCAGTTTCCTTCACAGCTTCGCTCATTAGCTTCAAGCCTTCATCAGGAATAGTGAATGGAGCATGTCCGCCAATCATTGCTTCGCAGAGAACATTTTCACCCTTTGCTCTTCTTGCATCGACTTCTTTTGCAAAGCGGATATTTTCCTCAACACCTTCCTCAACTTCCTTCATGCCACCATTTCTATCTGTGATTTCGAAACAAGTAGATCCTCTGACACCTACTTCTTCCATACCTCTTGCAATAGCTGAAAGAGAGCCTTTGATGTAATTAGGAGATGCATGATGGTCAACACAGCTTGTTGTACCAGCTGCAATTGCATCAAGAGAACAGATAAGTGATGAGTAGTAAGTTGCTTCCTCATCAAGACCTCTGTCGAGTCTCCACCACCACTCCTTAAGAACCTGGATGAAGTCTTCCTGAGGACCTGCTGAAATCTGCATGCCTCTTGATAAGCCAGAGTAATAATGATGGTGTGAGCATACATTGCCTGGCATGAGGGACTTGCCAGAACCGTCGATTACCTTAGCACCAGGGATATTATCCCCAGCGCCCTTGCCAACAGAGAGAATCTCGGAACCTGAAATGACAACGTCTACACCCTCTAATACATCAAATGGAGGCTGAGTCTGAATAACTCTAACATTCTTGATTACGAGCTTTTCCATATCTTACTCCTCTACAGGACCCAAAAGGTATGGGTATGAGATGAATACTTCAGCAATCATTGCCTTGATTTCATCTGGTACATCTGCTTCAACGAAACCGTCGTCGTTGATCTCTCCCTTGATAATATTTCCGGCATAGCGAATAGTGAGCTTTTCACCATCTGCAAGGAAACCTGAGTTTTCTGAATTCTCGAAGTCATCCATTCTTGAGAAGAGTGTGAACTTCTTGAGGTATGGACCACCTGAGTGTGGGCAGAATGTTGCACAGTTGCCGCACTCGTTACAGTATGCATCGAGGTGGAGAATCTGGAATGGATCTTCAAAGATGCCTGATTCTCTCATATCGAGAGCAACGTTTGCTCTGTTAGGACAAACCTCTACACACTTGTTGCAAAGATATGAGCATTCAACACATCTTGATGCCTCAATCTTCAAGAAATCCTTTGCACCAAGCTCTGCAGGAAGAGTAATCTTTGCCTTCTTTGAGCGGATGGATGCAAAGAACTTATTCTCTGCTTCAATCATTGCCTCTTCTGACTCTTCTTCCTCTTCTTCGTGATCATGTCCACATGTGCATTCATGGTCTTCACCATGGTCGTGGCCACATGTGCACTCATGATCTTCATCGTGATCATGTCCGCAGCAGCATTCGTGGTCTTCATCATGATCATGTCCGCATGTGCAAACATGTTCTTCGTCATGGTCGTGGCCACAGCAGCAATCGTCGTCATCTTCACCTTCGAGCATCTTCTCGTATACAGAGTCAATTGCCTTATCTACAGCATCGCGAGCTGATGCAATGCATCTTACTACAGTTGATGGGCCAGTCTTTGTATCGCCGATAACAAATACATTTGCCTTTTCTTCGTCAGCGCCTAATGCCTTGAGAACAGCAGGATCTGCCTTTTCGCCGATAGCAGAGATGATGTATGAGCAGTCAAGCTTGAATGTTCTGCCAGTATCAACAGGTCTTCTTCTGCCAGAAGCATCCTTTTCTCCAAGTTCCATTTCCTTGACTGTCATGATGCCATCTGTAAGATCTGCAGGATTTGCGAGGAATACAAACTTGATGCCATCGTTCTTTGCCATGATGTATTCTTCTCTATCAGCAGGCATTTCTGACATTGATCTTCTATAGATGATTGTTACGTTTTCTACGCCCTTGATTCTCTTAGCCATTCTAGCTGCGTCCATAGCAGTGTTTCCGCCACCAATGACTACAACGTCCTTGCCAAGATCGATATCTTCGCCATGCTTAGCTCTGTAGAGGAATGAGATTGCAGATTCTCTTCTGCCGTTGCCTGTAACACCTGGGTCGTTAGACTTGTCAGCACCGATAGAAACGAATACATAATCAAAGCCTTCAGCCTTGAGCTCATCTACGCTCTTCTTTGCTGAGAAGTGGAACTTAGCGCCCTGAGCCTCAACAAAATCGATATCCTTCTGTACAGCTGCTGCTGGGATTCTGAACTCAGGGATAATGTTCATTACAACGCCACCAGCATTAGGCTCTTTTTCAAATACATGAGTATCAAAACCTGCTGATGCAAGGAAATATGCAGCTGAGAGACCTGCAGGACCTGCACCGATTACAGCAGCCTTTACATCTGCTGGTTCATCCTTGCCACCCCAGATTTCTTTCTTGTAATCCTCAAAGCCCTGCTCTGCGCAGATTCTCTTTACTTCTCTAATCTGAACAGCGCCCTCATAGTCCATTCTTGTACAATGGAGCTGACACTGATGGTCGCAGATCCAACCTGTGATGTTAGGAAGTGCGTTTGTCATATAGATGAGAGCAAGAGCCTCTGAGATTCTTCCCTCACCTGCAAGTGCGATGTAATCTGGAATTGGCTGATGAATTGGACAAGCTTCTACACATGGAGCTACATAGCAATCAAAGAGCTCAAGAGGAGTTCCAACCTTAGCTTTGTTATCGCCTCTGAAGTCCTTTGATACGATGCCTTCTGGATCTGATGCCTTATCAACAAGCTTCTTGAGCTTTGCAATGTCGATATAGTCCATGTCCCAGCCCTTTGACTGATAGAGAACCTCTGCAATCTGCTTCATTCTCATATATCCGCCTGGCTTGAGCATGTCTGTTGCTAGTGTGATAGGATGGATGCCGCTTTCGAGGATATCCTTTGCAGAAAGTGCAGATGCGCCACCTGAGTATGATACAGGAAGCTTGCCATTGAATTCCTCTGAAAGAACGAGGGCAACTCTTGTTGAGATAGGAAGAAGAGTTCTTCCTGACATGTATCTTTCATCTCCAGGAAGTACATCCTTAGGGTTTACGTTGCCAAGAGTGTTTGTAAGCTTAACGCCGAAGCCTCTACCTTCCTTTGCTGCGAGCTCTACGAGGCGATGGAGCATCTCCTTTGCATCCTTAAGCTGAAGATCGTGCTCAAATGCTGAACGAGCAAGCTCGATATTATTGAATCCGAGAGAGTCGAGAATGCCTCTTACTGTGTCATAGCCAAGGAGTGTTGGATTAAGCTTTACGAATACATCAAGCTTCTTCTCTGTAAGAAGGTAGCTACAGATAGCCTCGATTTCCTTTGGAGGACAACCGTGCATTGTAGATACTGTTACTGATGGTGAAATATTCTTTGAAATCTTATCAAGAGATGCGATTACTGCATCCTCTGAGCCCTCAAGGTCTGTCATCTCAAACAGTCCATCCTTGAGCATTTCTCTAGCTTCTTTGATATAAGCATCAAAAAGAGGCTTCTTTCCTGCATCGATCATTGAATCGATGTAAATCTGCATCTTTTCCTGCTTGATGCCTTCAAGGTTATAGCCAACTGACATATTGAAGATGAATGAAGGCTTTTCTATAACAGCCTTCTTCATTGCTGATTCGAGGATATGGAGAATAATCCATGCCTTCAAATATTCGTCATAGGCCTTTTCAAGTGTATATTCTGTTGACCATTCAACGTTATGGCCTTCATCTCTTGCATCAATACAAGGCTTTGCAATCTCTAGATGGTCCATGATCTGGACTGTCTTGAGCTCCATGAATCTAGCGCCAACAAGGTAGCTAGTTACAATATTCTGAGCGAGCTGAGTATGGGGACCTGCTGCAGGACCAACTGGAGTTGTGCAGCACTGGTTGAATACTTTTACAGTCTTGTCACCCTTGTCTGAGTAGAATTCCTCTCTTGGTATACCGAAGACTGAATTCTGATTTCTGTACTCTCCAACAATTCTCTCAAGAAGTTCGGAGAAGGAAACTGGTCTCATGATATCTGCCATATGCATCCCTCCATGTATTTGTCTACTAATTCAATTCTACAACAGATTGAAATGTAGTCAAATTAATTCTGCAACAGATTGCAACATTCAAAAGAAAAAGGGCCAGACATTTTTCAGTCTAGCCCTACCATAAGCCTTAATTTTTTTAAAAAAGGAACATGAATGGCACTGTGAATGCAATGCCGATTCCGAAGACAAGAAGCGCAAGTTTTACAGAGGAAAGGATTAAGCCAATCAAACCCAATACATAACCTGCAGATAGAAGGGATGTCTTCACGCCTTCATTCTTCAGTCTTCCACCCTTTACGACAGAGATGATTCCCAGAACAAAGCCAACAATGCCGAATCCCTCAAGCACCAATACTGCAAGCAGAGATAGTAAACCTCAAATAAAAGTTGTCTGTCCAGGATCTTTTCCATTATCCTCGTTCTGAGGAGGTTCATAATATTCACTCATAGCATCAAGTTACCATTGATAATCGCGTCAATCAAGCGATTTAAGACAAGTACATACAATCCACATCTTGCCCCATTTTTACACACATCAATCGAACAATTCGTAAAGAATGTGTGACGAATGAACAGATTCAATCATTGCAAATGAGAAGATGATCAATGCAAATAGCGCAATCACAAGTACAGATAGTACGATGCCAATGATGCTCATTGTATAGCTTGCTGTGATCATAGAGCTCTTCTGGCCCCTATTCTTCAGCTTAGATACCTTAACCAGTGCGATGATTGAAAGCACAAGGCCAACTAAGCCTGGTGCAACAATAGATAGAATCGAGAGCACAAAAGGTGCAGTTTCTCCTTCATGTCTATTCTCCGGCTCTCCCTGATAAGGGTGTCCTGTATATTCATTTTCCATAAATTAGCCTCCTAATTTTGTTACTTTAATTATAACTCTATAAGTTTAATAGGAAAAGCATTTAATTTGCAGATTATTCACCAATATGGTGTAAAAAAGATATATCATCTAAATATGGAAAGACTAAAAGAGTATACCGTAGCACCTTTGGAAGCAACATCTCAAACTCCTGAGGCAATCATCTCAGGCATCCTTGATGATGAGATTAAGGCAAGGATGATTAAAGTCATCAAAATTGAGGCTCCAATTCGTCAATCGCTTCTTTATAAGAGAACGATAAATTCTTTCTCTCTACAGAAGGTTGGCTCTAGAATTCTTCAAAAATTTGATGAAATAGCCACAAGTCTTGATTTTGACTATATCGAAGAAAATGGCGAAAAGGTATATATCTTTGGAGAATCTCAATTCTTCAGACCTACTCCAGACTCCGAGGTAAGGTACTCTTATCAGATTCCATACATAGAAGGCGCAAACTGTATTCTCCACATCCTTGAATCTAGAGATAAATCCTCTTACACCCAGAAAGAGCTTTCATATATCTTTGCAGAGACAATGGGCTACCAGAAGCTGGGTGCAAAGGTATTGGAGCTCTTTAAGGAGTCGCTAAAGGATCAAAGAATCAAGAAGAACAAAAATGGAAGAGTACAGAAATAAGCGCCTTTATAAGATATATGAAAATAAGGTATCGCAAATAGAGACGCTTCCTGAGTCTAGGACAATATTCAAATCAGAAAGAGCTCAGACTGAAATTCTATATTCAGAATCCGGGGATACTACTCTTATAATCGCTGGAGAAGAATATAAGGGAAGCTTCTATTTAGCATCAGAGCTGTTGGAGGAATGGATTCTTCCCCTACTTGTAGAAGGATATTCACCTTCTCTCTGGAATCTTTCACCAATAGATTCCAGCTATATAAATGAACGTATCCTACCTATGTATGATAACTTTGATGGAGCCCATCAAAGAGACCATGCAATATCGGTAATCGATGCAAGCTTAGCTGCTGCAAAAGACTTGGGAGTAAACCCTGAAATCTGCTACATTGTTGCAGCCTTCCATGATATCGGACTCACTATATCCAGAGAATTTCACCACACAGAGTCAGCTAGGCTATTTAGGGAAAATGAGTATATTAAGTCTCTGCTTTCTGACCAAATCATAAATCTGATTGCCCAAGCCATCGAAGATCACAGAGCATCTAGCAAGAATCTCCCAAGAAGCATCTTTGGGATAATCGTTGCCGATTCAGATAGGCTTCTAGAGCCAAGAACTGTTGTCTCAAGGACTATAAAGTTCGGAATTGCAAGATATTCCTCCTCTTTTGATATGCAATTGGAAAGATGCTATGACCACATTAGTAAAAAATACTCCCGAGAGGGCTATTTAAAATACTATCTCCCTACAATACAAGATATTAACAATCGCGAAAAACTTTACAAACTTGCAGAGGACAAAAAAGCGTTCTCAAAATTTTTCGATGAAATATATCAAGAAATTGTAAAATAATTTAGGTTTACATCAGTTTTTATTTTTGTTGCTTTTTGTTGCAACTTTTTCTTTACAACCTTTTTTATAGGCTTATACTGGAGTTAGCTAGGAGGCAAACACATGCTTATCAACTTAGAAAAACACCCAGAAATCATAAAGAAAAATGCAGAAAGATGTAAGGAAAAGGGAATCACACTCCCAACATTCAAGCAAATGAAGAATCCTGCTCTCATTCCTGACAGCGTAAAGGAAAACCTCAAGAAGGCAGGCCTTTGGGATGTTAATCCAGTTAACCTCTATAGAATCAACTGGCACAATGAGCCTAAGGAAGCTGGCGGCCTCTACAATGACGTAAACTTCATTGAAATCCCTAGAGAAATTACAGGAACTAAGGCTAGAGTTTTAGCACTCGCTGGCAAGTGGTTCCCTTGTGGAGTACATAAGGTAGGCGCAACATACGCATGTCTCGCACCAGCACTCGTAACAGGTAACTTTGACGCAGTTGAGCAGCAGGCAGTATGGCCATCAACAGGCAACTACTGCAGAGGCGGCGCATATAACTCAGCTCTCCTCGGATGTAAGAGCATCGCGATCCTTCCTGAAGACATGTCACAGGAAAGATTCAATTGGCTCAAGACTGTAGCTGGCGAAATCATCGCAACTCCAGGCTGTGAATCAAACGTTAAGGAAATCTTCGACAAGTGCCATGAACTCGATGCAGAGAGAGGCAAGCACATTGTTATCTTCAACCAGTTCGAACAGTTCGAAAACTACCTCTGGCACTATGAAATCACAGGTTCTGCTATCATCGAAGTACTTGAAAAGCTCGGTGTAAAGGCAGAGAACGTAAAGGGATACGCATCTTCAACAGGTTCAGGCGGAACACTCGCTGCTGGCGACCACCTCAAGGACGTATATCCAAACATCAAGATTGGTGCTGGTGAAGCTCTCCAGTGTCCTACACTCCTGAGAAACGGCTTTGGCGGACATAGAATCGAAGGCATCGGCGACAAGCACGTTCCATGGATCCACAACGTAAAGAACACTGATATGATCCTCGCTATCGATGACCAGGATTGTATGAACATCTACAGACTCTTCAATGAGCCAGCAGGTATTGAGTATCTCAAGTCAATCGGCATCAAGGACGAAGACATTGAGAACCTCCAGCTCTTCGGCATCTCAGGCATCGGCAACATGCTTTCAGCAATCAAGATGGCTAAGTACTATGAAATGGAAGAAGATGATGTTGTATTCACAATCCTCACAGACTCTTCAGTCATGTATAAGTCACGTCTCTTAGAGCTTGACGAGCAGCTCGGACCATTCAATTTCACAGAAGCAGCTAAGGTTCATGCAGCTTCACTTCTGCATCAGGGCATCGACAACGCTCTCGAGCTTACATACTACGAACGTCTCAGAGTACACAACCTCAAGTACTATACATGGGTTGAACAGCAGGGCAAGACATATGATGAACTGAACAGACAGTGGTATGACAGAGACTACTGGAAGTCAATTCCAAGAATGCTTGATGAAATCGACAAGCTTATTGAGGAATTCAACAAGATAATTACAGGCTAATAGCCATAGAGGGCCGTCAATCCGGCCCTTTTTTTCAATATAGGAGTAAATAGTATGCGTTTCAGATATATCTGCTCAGATTGTGGCAGAGTCTATGATACAGAAGATTTAATGTACCAGTGCCCAGTTTGCGCAAAAGAAAACGATGGCACATCCTTCTCAAAGGGCAATCTCATTGTTGAGCTCTCAGAGGAAGTATTGAGAACAGCAAGAGAAAAGGATCATGTTACACCAAATGACTTCTATCCTTACCCTAACGACAATGAAAAAGAGTATCCAATCGGAGTTACACCTTTGATGAAACCAGAGCGCTTAGCTCTTGAGCTTGGCACTCCTAACCTTCTCTTCAAGCTCGACAGCCAGCTAATCTCTGGTTCTTTCAAGGATAGAGCAAGCTATGAAGTAGCACTCCAGGCAAGAGCTCTTGGCGAGAAGAAGATAGCACTAGCTTCCACTGGCAATGCAGGCGCAGCAATGTCTGCAGTAGGCGCAGCAATGGGCTTGGATATCATCCTCTTTGTTCCTGCTTCAGCTCCAATTAATAAGCTTATGCAGTCAGTTTTATATGGGGCTAAGGTTGTTCCAGTAAAAGGAAGCTATGATGATGCATTCAAGCTCTCAATTGCATATACAAACCTCAAGGGTGGTATCAACAGAAACACTGCATATAACCCAATGACAATTGAAGGCAAGAAGTCTATTTCAATCGAGCTCTTTGAGCAGATGGGCAGAAGTATCCCAGATGCAGTATACGTACCAGTTGGCGATGGCTGTATTATTGCTGGCGTTGCCAAGGGATTTATTGACCTCAAGAGAGCTGGTCTGATCGAGAAGCTTCCTAGAATCATCTGCTGTCAGAGCACAGAATCCGCTGCTATTACAAATGCAATCAACAGTGAAGACTACTCAGAGTTCAATGCAACAACCAGAGCTGACTCCATTTCTGTTGGTCTTCCTGCAAATGGCAGAATGGCTCGCCGCTATGTCATTGAGTCTGAGGGTTGGGCTGTTACTGTAACAGACCAGGAAATCCTCGATAGCCAGCTTGAGCTCACATCAAAAGCAGGTGTACTTGCAGAGCCAGCTGCAGCTTGCGCATATGCAGCATTCAAGAAGGATAAGGAAAACTTCAAGTCCAAGCTCGGAGAGAACGCAACAGCTGTTGTACTTCTCACAGGCTCTGGATTTAAAGATATGAAAGCTTTTGATGGCAGAGTATCTCTTCCAAATGCCATCGAAAACAGCGAAGAAGAAGTTGCAAAGCTTCCTTTCTAATTCACCTCTCCAAATATTACCTTTCAAGTTGAACGGCGCCCAAAAACAGGCGCCGTTCTATTTTTATCTAACTATATATAAAAGCAAGATTTATTAATTTAAATCAAAGCATAAAGGATGGCTTGAATTCAAAGTCCCCATCCAACGGATAGATAGGACGAGGAATCTTCTTGTAATCAAGACGAGTGAATACCTCATTTGAACTACCATCAGTGAGTGCCATCATGCTTCTCTTTGAAATAGCTCTAATTTCCGGCTCTAGATATCCAAGCTTGACGACAATGCACTTTCTATTCTCAGGTGAAACACCGAGAACCCTCATCATCTCAGGATCATAGCAGCCAACATGGCCAGATGTAACAACAACATCAACACCATCTATTCTTAGAAGGGCTAAATCTGAGAAATAGGCACCTTCCCACTTCTCTCTTATAGCCAACACCTTTGCAGAGCATTCAATTGGAGATGAGGTTTTTGAATCAAACTTAGCACCCAAAGATATTTCAACAGTCTTACCTACTCCAGCCTTTATGGCAGCAGCAGTAACCTCTGGGTCATAGATTCCCTGATAAACAAGCGGAGGATCTAGCTTAGACATCCTCTCATCGGCAAGAATCAGCTTCAAGAAGTTTGTCACATCTTGGCTAGAGCCGGCTGTAGGATTGTCCCCGCTATCTGAGATAACAACAGGATAAATGCCTGATGAAATACTCTCAAAGGACTTATCTAAGGCAATGCTTGGCTCATGAGTCTCATTGTAGAAGGTAAAGGAGGCTCTCCTTTCCCATACATAATCTGCAATCTTCAAGCAAGCTGAATCCGCAAGCTTTTTATCGCCATTGGTAACAGAGAGGACATATGCACTTGTGTTTTCAGTATCTGCCCATGGAAATCCCATCAGAAGAGACAATGCTGTAACACCATCTGTTGCCTCTGTCTCTCTAACTTTTTCCATGATGTCACTCATTGGATACACGTTGGTTTCGCTCATCTCGCCTGATGCAAGAAGAGGAACCCTGATCGCGCTCATCACAGGCCTAAAGCCACCATTAAGATATGAGATAAGCATCCTTGCAGCATGCTCACCTGTTTCAAACTCATCGATATGAGGCGCTGTCTTATATCCGACAAAGCCATCAGCAGACTTAAGCATCTTCTCAGTGAGTGTTGCATGCATATCCAAAGAGACGAAAACAGGAACATCGGGGCAAATTTCCCTGATTCTTCCAAGAACATCTTCCTCTGCTGGACCAATTTCCTTAACTCTCATCGAACCATGTAGGGCAAGACAGATGCCATCAAGAGGAAGAGCTTTTTTAATTGTATCGAGCATCTCATCTCTTAGCTCTTCATAGTAAGACCTATCCCATTCGCCATTTGGAACAGCACGAGCAAATAAAGTAGGAATTAGCTCATACTTATCTTTAAGAGTTGCTATTATGCCACTAATTGCATTTCTTGAGTTAAAGGAAAGGATATCTTCGCCTCTAGAAACGAAGATATCCCTTTCTCCTGTGACAATTGGATTAAATGTATCGGACTCATGGTGTAGCCCGCCGATTGCTATTTTCTTAGCCATTGATTTTCATCACATTCTGTACTCTGGAAACAGATGTATGAGCAATAGTGAACTCACTCTGTCTCAAGAGACCACCCATATAGATGTGACCTGGATGGAATTCCATCTTAGATGCAAATTCCTGTGGAAGATGAATATGGTACTCCTTTGCTTTGATGATATTCTTCATCTTCTCAAAGTTTCTCTCTGTGATGCCACAGCCTGGCATTACGATGATTCTATCGCCAGCTCTTTCAACGAGCTCAGCAAGCACATCAGCACCCTCTGGGACTGTTGCTTCCTGACCGGAAGTAAGAACTCTATCAACACCAAGAGAAATAAGTGTCTCCAAGGACTCAAAAGCATCTGTTGTCATATCAAAGGCACGATGGAATGTAACAGGAAGAGGACGAGCAAGCTCAATGATTTCCTTGGATCTCTTTACGTCAATCTTTCCATCTGGAGTGAGGATGCCAAATACAATGCCGTCAGCACCGTTTTCCTTGAAAAGCTTAATATCTTCCTTCATTGCCTCAAATTCAACATCGCTATAGCAGAAGTCGCCACCGCGAGGACGAATCATGACATTGATCTTGATTGACTTTGTATTGTTTCTAGCTGCCTTATAAACACCGAAACTAGGAGTACATCCGCCTTCAAAAAGGTCAGAGCAAAGCTCAACTCTATCAGCACCACCCTTTTCAGCAGCAATAACTGACTCAGCAGATTCTAGACATATTTCAATTAGGACCTTGTTATCCATACTTCCTCCTAAAGATGTATATTACCATACAACTTTGCTAAAAACTAATAAAAAGGACTATCCAGCTTTGAAATATATCCCATTAAAACAATATCTAAAAAAGAGAAATTTTGATGACTTTTAATTGTTTAGCTTTAAGTTCAAGCTAAAGATTCTAACGATTGTTAAACAAAAGGACAGGGGGCTTCCCTGTCCAAACACAAAACAAAATTACCTCTTAAAACACTGGTCTTCCATTCATCCTATCAAATTGTCTATTTCCCATAGCATTTGGATCGAAGTTAGGAGGAGTCATCAAGCCTCCCCTATTTCCTCCGCCAAGTACTGTAATAGCTGATGCTGGAGCTGCGCTAGCTGTTTCCTCTCCTCCAGCCACTGTAATGTTTGCAAAGTATGCGCCGTTGAAGAAGTAGTCAGCGCTTATCTCTACATTTCTCAAAAGCCTATAAGTTTCACCACTCACGATATCTGAAGATGCGATGATGCCTGAGTTAGCCCTATCAAAATTCGCTGGAACTGTGAATGCAAGAATTGCGCTTCCAGTACTATCAAGAAGAGCAAAGCTCTCACCAGAAGCAAAGCCACCACCAATTGAAAATACATAGCCCTTGGATTCTCCTCTTGATGGGCTCTGTGCTCCAGCTCCACTAAGGGCAACAAGGTAGCCACCATTGTAGATAAAGTTGTTGTCATTGTCGCAGTCGATTGCCATCTCAGGCATTGTTGAGCCTAGAGCTACAATCAAGCCACCATTGATGATTATCATTGCGTTTGCATCAAGGCCGTCAGCTGCACGTGTGTAAGCAAATAAGGAACCTGAGTTAATAACAATGTTTCCGCCAGCGTTCAAGGCATCGTCTGTTGCACATACCTCTATAAGGCCACCATTGATTACCAGATTGTTCTTTGCCTCAATGCCCTCTGGAGATAGCGAGATATCATCATGCTCATAAATCTCACCAGTTGTAGTTACCTTAACAACTCCATTATTGATGAAAACATTTGGAATTGGATCGTCCTCTGTTGCCTCTGTCTCACCATCCTCATCAGCCTCAAAGCCTGCAGTGAGAGCCTTTCCAACAGAGTCGATTGTGATTGTTCCACCATTGATTACAAGATAACCCTTAGGATTGTCGCCCTCTCTGCCATTTACCTTGATGCCCTTTGATTCCTCTCCAAGAACTGAGCCATATGCATAGATTTCGACATTTCCTCCATCCTGGATATAAGCATCATCTGCGCTGATTCCATTTCCCTCAGAATACTCATCGCAGTTGATGATTAAGCTTCCAGATAAAACTCTTACAGTGCCATCAACCTTCAAGCCATGCTTCTTGTATGCAGTTACCTCAATCTCGCCCTTGCCGGAGAAGATGATATCTCCAGAGGCTGTGATTGCGCCCTTCTTCTCATTATCATCGCTATCGGAGATTCTATTGATTGAACCCTCTGCACTATAGAAGAAAGCCTTTGTTCCACTCTTAAGCTGCATTGCAGGAAGTGCCTTACCCTTCAACTCAACATCATTGAGTGTGATAACGTAATTAGCACTATCGCTCTTGATTGCAATTGTTCCCTCAAAGCTTCCTTCAAGGTAGTAATTGTACTTTCTGCTTGTGCTGTTATTGATTTCAATAATATCTTCTTTCTTTTCAACAGATACGCCATCAGGAAGCATTGCAGTAATGAAGCTATCACCATTGAGAAGAATAACTACAATCTCATATTCCTCGATATTTGGAATGTCTGCAGCATCGTGGTATGTCTCAGCAAAAGCAGGAGATGAAACAGATTTTGTTGAAACCTCATAGAGAAGATCAGACTCATCAACTGTAAATTCAATTGGCTCTGATGGTGTGATAGAGAAGTTCATTCCGCCACCGTTAAAGCCACCACGGTCCATCATTCTTCCAGGATCAAACTCACCACCCATTGGCATAGCACCTAGTTCGAAAGGCATATTCTCAGGAGGAAATTCACCTCTCATTGGCATCATCTGGCTTGGATCTAAATCCTCTGGACTAGTCATTAAAGGCTCTTCAATTACAGGCTCCTCCACTTCAACAGCTACAGCCTCAACTTTTTTTATTTCTGCTGGATTTTGTGATGCACACCCCATAAGCATGGCACCAATCAATAAAAGCAATAAAGCATGAACAGTACTCTTCATAACCCCTCCAAAAGAAAACATCCATCACATATTAAACGAAAATCTTGCGAATATTAAAAACCACACATAATCAACAAATTATTCATTTAAAGAACAAATAGGCGGTTTCCCGCCTATTATCAACTGAGTTCAAAAGCACCAGTGTATAAGTTGTAGTAAACTCCCTCATCCTCAATGAGGCTATCGTGAGTGCCACGCTCAATGATTCTGCCCTTCTCAAGAACCATGATAGCGTCACTGTTTCTTACAGTTGAAAGCCTATGGGCAATTACAAATACAGTCCTGCCTTCCATCAGCTTATCCATGCCAGACTGAACAAGAGCCTCTGTATGGGTATCGATAGATGATGTAGCTTCATCCATTACAAGAACAGGTGGGTCTGCAATAGCTGCGCGAGCAATTGATAAAAGCTGCCTCTGCCCCTGCGATAGGCCTTCACCATTGTTTTCTATCAAAGTGTCATAGCCATCTGGCATCATCATGATAAAGTCATGGGCATTTGCAAGCTTTGCAGCTCTCTCTACCTCTTCATCTGTTGCATCAAGCTTTCCATATTTGATATTGTCCTTGATTGTTCCTGTGAAAAGGTTTGTCTCCTGCAAAATCATGCCAAGGGAATGTCTCAAGTCTTCAAGCTTGATGTCCTTGATATTTACGCCATCGAATGTGATTGCGCCATCTTTGATGTTGTAAAACCTATTAAGAAGATTTGTAATAGTTGTCTTACCTGCACCAGTTGAGCCTACGAAAGCAATCTTCTGACCTGGGGTAGCATAGAGAGAAATATCGTGAAGGACTGTCTTATCTGGAACATAGCCAAAGTCTACATCCTTCATAATCACTTCGCCCTTTAATGGAACATAGCGATATTCCTTTCCGTTTTCATCGACTTTCCACTCTGACTCATCTACAGACTCAGGCTCAGAGAAGAGCTCTGGATCGATATCTCTCTTAACAGAGAATGCGTCATTGAGGACGATATCTCTGGTAATCTTCCAGCCCCATGAGCCAGTCTTTTCAGAGCATTCATTTCCATCCTTGTCGAGGTTGACAAGAGTAACTGTTCCATTGTTCTCTTCAACCTCAACATCCTCAAGCTCATAAATTCTCTCAGCACCGGCAAGGGCTACAAGAAGAGAGTTCATCTGGTTTGCAATCTGACCAATGTTGTTTGAGAAGGACTTTGAAAGCTGCAAGAAGGCTGCAAGAGCGCCAATTGTATAGGCTCCACTGCTTCCAACTGCCAACGATGCACCAACAAGTACAAGAACAACATATTGGAGGTTTCCAATATTGTTTGATATAGGGCCCATGGATCCTGCCCAGCTATTAGCTTGAGTCATTGCAACTCTAAGCTTTTCATTGAGCACATCAAAATCCTTCTTGCTCTTTTCTTCATAATTGAAGACCTTCACAACTCTTTGTCCATTGATCATCTCTTCAATAAAGCCATTGACGTCACCAAGAGACCTCTGCTGATTGATGAAGTACTTACTGGACTTCTTTGCTACAGTGCCTGTTGAAAAGAGCGTGATTCCAATGAAAGCAAACACAACAAGTGTTAGCTGCCAAGAGTTTCTTATAAGAGCCAAGAATACAACGATGATAGTCAATAGCGCCTGGATTAGGTGGATAAGACCATTTGATATCAACTGATTGAGAGTATCTGTATCGTTTGAGAAGCGGCTCATCAATGAACCATGTGCATTTTGGTCAAAATAGGAAAGAGGAAGCTTTTCCAAATGCTTGAACATCCTGTTTCTTATTTTGAATATGGAACCTTGCGAAACTCCAACCATTATATATGCCTGTAAATAGCTGAAGATTACAGATATTCCTACAACTACTCCATACTTAACTAGGGCATCTATTGCTCCAGACCAATCTGGATTGATTACGCCAACCATTGGCTCAACGAAGCTATCGATGAACTTACCAATGAAGTTTGACGCATATACTGTTGTCAAAGATGTAACGATAATAGAAAGGAGGATAAAGGCAATGATAATCATTCTGCCCTTAAATACATCCTTCAAAACTCTCTTAAGTGTCTTTACGGGGTTCTTAGCTTTAGGCCCCATCTTCATCTTAGCCATTTGCCCCCCTTGTCTGTGTCTCATACAGATCTCTGTATGCTTCATTGGTCTTGATAAGCTCATCATGAGTTCCCACAGCTTCAATCTCGCCCTTGTTCATGATGACAATCTTGTCTGCATCCTCGATTGAGGAGATTCTCTGTGAGATGATGATCTTAGTCATACCCTTGACGCTCTTGTTGAGAGCTTCCCTGATAGACCTATCTGTTGCTGTATCTACAGCGCTTGTTGAGTCGTCGAGAATAAGAATCTTAGGCTCCTTCATCAAGGCTCTTGCAATAGTAAGTCTCTGCTTTTGACCACCAGAGAAGTTTGAACCGCCCTGCTCAACCCTAGAGTCAAAGCCGTTTTCCTTTTCTGAAATGAAGCCAAATGCAGAGGCATGCTTAGCTACCTCTTCCATCTTCTCTAAGCTGCCATTCATGTCACCCCATCTGAGGTTTTCTGCAATAGTTCCCGAGAAGAGAGTATTCTTCTGTAGAACTACAGATACAGCATCTCTGAGTGCATGTACATTGTAGTCCTTAACATCTATTCCACCAACGCAAAGTGAACCTGATGTTACATCATAAAGCCTTGCAATAAGTGAAATTAAAGTAGTCTTACCAGATCCTGTTGTACCGAGAATGCCTACTGTCTCTCCACTCTTGATGTCAAGATTGATGTTCTTTAGAACATTCTTTCCTTCCTTATAGGCAAAGTCTACATTCTTGAATGAAACAGAGCCATCTGGAACAGACTTAATGCCGTCTTCGTTGAGGTCCATGGAAATTTCGCTTTCAAGAACTTCTGCAATTCTCTTCATGCTAGGCCATGAGATTGAGAACATGATGATTATCATTCCAGTCATGATGAGTGATGAGAGAATCTGGCCGGTGTAGGTGTAGATACTCATAAGCTCACCAGTTTCCATATTGCCTACATTGATGATCTTTGCGCCAAGATAGGAGATTGCGATCATGCAGGTATATGAGATGAGCATGATTACAGGATGCGTTGCAGCCATGATCTTCTGTCCCTTGGAGAAGTTGTACTTGATATTCTCAGCGCTCTCTCTAAACTTGTCTTCCTCAACCTCTTCTCTGACATAAGCCTTTACAGTTCTAATTCCGTTGAGGTTCTCCTGTACGACTCTATTGAACTTATCAAAGCCCTTGAAGGCTCTTTCGAAGTACTTCTTTGTAAGAGAGAATGTCAGGATAATTCCACAGATGATTACAGGAATCGCAATTGCAAATACAGCGGCAAGCTCAGAGCCATTTCTGATTACCATTATAATTGCAAAGATAAGCATAACTGGGCTTCTGAATGCCATTCTGATTGCCATCTGGAATGAGTTCTGAACATTCTGTACATCTGTTGTCATTCTTGTGATCAAGGATGATACAGAGAAACGGTCAATATCCTTGAATGAGAAGTCCATTACCTTCTCATAGATGTCATGCCTCAAGTTTGTGGCAAAGCCTGCAGATGCTGTTGCGCCCATGCGTGCAGAAAGAACACCGAAGGTAAGAGCCATAAATGCAGCTCCAACCAAATAAAGAGACATCTTCCAAATGTATGCCATATCGCCATTGGCAACGCCTTTGTCGATAATCAAGGCCATCAATGTAGGAATCAAGACCTCCATAGCAACTTCGCCAATCATTGAGATTGGAGTTATTATGGCATATTTCTTATACTGTCTAACCCTTGAGAATAAAGTTTTTATCACAATTGCTCCCAACAAAAAAAAGAAGCGGCAACCCGCTTCTTGCAATATAATGTTTTTCTGCTTATTAGTCAGCAGTAAAGCCAAGACTACACTAAAAATACATCAATTAGCCGAGTGTTTTGAAGGAGCTAACTGGCATTGTGAACATAATTGCCTTGCCCTTCTGCTTTAAGCAATCGAGAGATCTGATAGACTCCTCAATAGCCTCAGCCTTTGCTCTATCCTCTACGATGATGAGCATCTCCTTCTCTGCAACGATTGGATAGCCAAAGAACTTTGTATCATCTTCCTTCGCTGTTCCATGCGCATTGATGATTGAGCCACCCTTAGCGCCTGCCTTTCTAGCAGCCATCATTGCATCTTCTGCATATCCTGCCTCGCAAATTACTTGTATCATTACTAAATCTGAATTCATACTATCTTCTCCTTCCAGCCCGGATTTCAGGAATACAACAATTCCCTTAGTCTTAACGGTCGAAACGGCATCACCTATGCTTTTCTCAAGATTCTCTTCAATCATTGAGTAAAGAACTTCTCTCTTGCTATCGCCAAAGCCAAGGGCTGCAAGAATTGAGCTTGTTGCTGTGCCCTTTGCATTTGCAATAGTTCCACCAGGAGCTCCTGCGCTTCTAGCAGCAGCCATTACCTTGCCCGCATCGCCTTTATTGACGATTGCAATCATCATCTTGCCACGCATCACGCAACCTCCTTCTTTTGAACTTTCTTAATTGTAGTATTATATATTACACCGAGAATTTCGATTGTAACAACAGGCATCATAGCAATAAGGCCAATCATGCCAAAGCTGGCATTGGCAACATCTCCAGAGAGAATTGATGCAGCACCAATTACAAATGGAAGAAGGAAGGTAGATGACATTGGACCTGTAGCTACGCCACCGGAGTCAAAGCCAATTGCAACAAAGAGTGTTGGACATGCTGGCATCATGGCAATGATTGAAAGATAGCCAATAATCAAGAATGGCCAAATTGAGAGTCCACCAATGATTCTCATCATAGACATAGCAACAGCAAGGGCAACACCTACAGAGATGAAGAGGAGCATGATGACACGTCTGATTTTGCCCTGTGAGATATCTTCAACCTGCTCTGTCAAAACCCAGACAGCTGGCTCGGCAAGAACAACAGTCGCACCAAGCACTGCTCCAATTACAACCAAGAGGATATCTGAACCAGTTGAGGCAATAGCATTTCCAAGCGCTGTTGCAACTGGCATGAAGGTAGACTTAACGGCAAAGAGGAAGAGAATGATTCCAAACCATGTATAGACAATACCAAAGTACATTCTCATTGCCTTAACTCTAGGCAGCTTCATTACGAGAATCTGGATGAGCACGCAAATGACGATGATTGGTGCAAGTGCAATTGTTACTTCTTCAATTACATGGATAAAGAGCTCTGGCAGAGCCTTTACTGCAGAGGTTGTCTCTACAGCCTCAAATGTGCCGGAAGAGAATACGCCAAAAAGAAGAACGAAGAGAACAGGTCCTATAGATGCAAGACCTGTATAGCCGAAGGCATCCTCTTCCTTCTTTCCAAGGGTATGGGCAACACCTAAGCCTAGAGCCATAATAAATGGAACAGCCATAGGACCAGTTGTCGCTCCACCGGAGTCGAAGGCTACAGATACGAAGAACTCTGGAACCTGGGATGCGACGAGGAACAAAAGGCCGATGCCAATTGCCATGGTTATCTTCAATGAGAACTGTGTAAGAGTTCTCAAATAGGAGATAGCCATGAAGATACCAACTCCAGCAGCGATTACGAGAGTCAAAACCAGCTTGTTTACAGCTGGATTAATCTGAACAACCTGATCTGTCAAAACAGCTACGTCCGGCTCTGCAATTGTGATGACCATGCCCAAAAATACGCCTGTTGAAAGCAGAAGTGCCGTATTCTTCTTCTTTGTAACAAGGCTTCCAAGCTGATTTCCAACTGGTACGAATCCAAGATTGACGCCCATGAGGAAAAAGGAAAGACCTACAACTACAAGCAGAATAGATAGAACGAACTGCACCAACGGAAGTGCTGGGGAGAAGATACCAAATACAAGACCGAGAATAACTGCAATTAGAGCAATCGGAATGACAGAAATACTTACTTCCTTAAGCTCTGCAAGAAATCCCATTTATATATTACCTAACCCTTTAGACTGTCTATTAACTAGCATATAAATATTCTAGTTTACGTCAATTAGTTAAAAGAAAACCCGTTCTATTTTTGAACGGGCAAAGTGATTTGTTTATATGGATATAAGGTATTACTTATCCTTCTTTGAAATCTTTTCTGCAATCTTGTTGATGACAAGCACAGAAACAAAGATGATGCCCATGGAGGCAATCAAGAGGCCCCATGCTGTGAATCCACCTTTTACAGCTTCTGCAAATGCATTGGCCGCACCATAATTTACGTGATAGAAATTAAACATGCCCTACCTCCTTAAATGCTGAACATGCCAAGGATCAAGCCGCCTGCGAGAACAGAGCCAATCTGACCTGCAACGTTTGCTCCGAGAGCAAAAGGAAGAAGGTGATTCTGTCTGTTAGCTTCCTGGCCAACCTTCTGGACAACACGTGATGACATTGGGAATGCTGAGATGCCAGCACCACCAATGAGAGGATTCATCTTATTCTCCTTCTTCATGAAGAGGTTTGCAATCTTGATGAAGAATACTCCGCAAGCTGTATCGAAGATGAATGCAAGAAGACCGAATACGATGATCATGAGTGTACCAACTGTAAGAAGGTCGTTTGCATTGAGCATTGGAGCAATAGCGAGACCGAGGATGAGAGAAATCAGTGGTGATAGGATGTTCTGAGCTGCATTTGAAAGTGAATCAAGAACACCACATTCTCTCAAGAGGTTGCCAAACATGAGCATGCCAACGAGAGCTGCTGAGTCTGGAGCCATGAGGGAGCAGATGATTGTTACAGCAATTGGGAAGCAAATCTTTGTTGTCTGGCTGATTGAACCCGCTGTATATGTCATCTTGATTGCTCTTTCTTCCTTAGTTGTGGTGAGCTTGAGAACTACAGGCTGGATAATCGGAACCAAGGCCATGTAGCAATAGGCAACAATCAAGATTGGTGCGATGAATGTTGAACCCAAGCGCTGTGATACCATGATCGCTGTAGGACCATCAGCTGCACCGATGATACCGATTGAAGCAGCATCGTTGAGTGGGAAGAAGAGAGAAGCAAGCATCATTGAAAGGAAGATACCGCCCTGACCTGCTGCGCCAACGAAGATTAGCCATGGCTTCTGGATGAGTGGACCAAAGTCAATCATAGCACCGATGCCAATGAAGAGAAGAAGTGGTAGAACTTCCCATCTCTCAATACCTGTGTTGTAGAGCCAGGCAAGGATTCCATTGCCTGTAGCTGCAGATGCAGTTCCAACAAGGCCTTCTGCGATCACTGATCCAGGAACATTCACCAGGATAGCGCCGAATCCCATAGGTAAAAGCAGAGTTGGCTCCATTTCCTTCTTGATAGCAAGGAAAATCAGCAGGCAGCCCAGCAGGATCATGACGATGTCCTGCCAGCCAAATTTCAGCAGGTTTTCGTACAGAATTTCCATTCCGTACCTCCAATC
>JAGBWX010000105.1 GCA_017629575.1 Spirochaetales bacterium
GCTTGAGCCATGGTGACTTGTTGGAGGCGATTCTTGTTCTTACGATGCGGCTCTGGTGGCGGCTGATTGTATTGAATGTGAGAGTTGGGCAGTTTTCATCTGTATCAATAATCTTGCCATAAGGAACAAGACCAAGCTTGATAAGTGCCTGGAATCCATTGCATATACCACACATCAGGCCATCTCTGTTGTCTAAGAGGTCAGTAACACCTTCCTTAATTGCACCATTTCTAAAGAATGCTGTGATGAACTTTCCTGAACCATCTGGTTCGTCACCACCGGAGAAGCCTCCTGGAATGAAAATCATCTGTGCATTTTTGAGTGAGGATGCGAACTTGTCGATGCTTCTTGAGATTCCGTCTGCTGAAAGGTTGTTGATTACGATAATCTCTGGTTCTGCTCCTGCATCTCTTACAGCCTTTGCTGAGTCGTATTCACAGTTGGTTCCTGGGAAGGCAGGAATAAGGACTCTAGGCTTTGCAACCTTTACAAGAGGAGCCTTTCTCTCTTCTGTTGAAAATGAGAAATTTGAAACCTTTGCATCATCTGCCTTGATATTGCATGTGAATACGCTTTCAAGCTTGTCTTCATAAGGTGTTAAAACCATCTCATGAGAGAGTGTTTCTCCCTTGTATGAGAAGCTTCCATCTTCACTTACATATCCAAGCACAGTTCCAACTTCACCTTCAGCCATCTCAAGGATGAATGAGCCGTAGCTATAGCCGAAGATATCGTCAAGTGAGAGCTCTTCGGAGAACTTGAAGCCATAGCCATTGCCAAATCCCATCTTCATCACAGCTTCAGCAACACCACCCATGCCTGGTGTGTATGCAGATATTGCCTTGCCGCTTCTGAGCAGCTCTGTTACCTGGTTGAATACAGAGAGGAGAGAATCCTTCTCTGGAAGGTTATCTTGGCTGTAGCATGGCTTGAGGATGCAAACCTTATTTCCTGCTTTCTTGAATTCAGGTGAAACAACGTCTCCAGTTTTGCCTGTTGTTACAGCAAATGATACGAGTGTTGGAGGAACATCCAAGGTTTCGAATGAACCAGACATTGAGTCCTTTCCACCAATTGCTCCAATTTTGAGATCCATCTGTGCCTTGAATGCTCCAAGGAGAGCTGAAAGAGGCTTGCCCCAGCGCATTGGATCTTTGTTGAGGCGCTCGAAGTACTCCTGGAATGTGAGATAGGTATCCTCAAATGATGCGCCTGATGCAATAAGCTTAGCTACAGATTCGATAACTGCCAAATATGCTCCATGGTAAGGAGATGCTGAAGTTATGAATGGGTTATATCCGAAAGACATGAAGGAGCAGTCATCTGTATGCTTCTTTTCCATGCTGATCTTCTGGACCATTGCCTGGATAGGTGTAAGCTGGTTCTTTCCGCCAAATGGCATGAGGACTGTACCTGCGCCAATTGTTGAGTCGAAGCGCTCTGATAATCCACGCTTTGAGCATGTGTTGAGGTCTGATGCAACTTTGAGGAAGTTGTCTGAGAAGCTTCCTTCTGTCTTCTTTTCGTAGCAAGATAGTTTTGATGCATGAGCTGTGATGTGCTTTTCTGCGCCATTAGAGTTGAGGAATTCTCTCTTGATGTCACAGATTTTCTTGCCATTCCAGTTCATTACAAGTCTAGGTTCTTCTGTTACAACTGCAACTGGAACAGCATTGAGGTTTTCGCTCTCAGCAAGCTCCAAGAATCTAGCTGTATCCTTAGCTTCTACTACAACAGCCATTCTTTCCTGAGATTCTGAGATAGCAATCTCTGTGCCATCGAGGCCTTCATATTTCTTTGGAACAGCATTGAGATTAATCTCTAAGCCATCTGCAAGTTCGCCAATAGTGACTGAAACACCACCTGCGCCAAAGTCGTTGCATCTCTTGATGAGCTTTGATGCCTCAGCATTTCTGAAAAGTCTCTGAAGCTTTCTCTCTTCTGGTGCATTTCCCTTCTGAACTTCTGAGCCACAAGTCTCAACAGACTGAGTATTATGAGCCTTGGATGAGCCAGTTGCTCCGCCAATGCCGTCTCTGCCTGTATTTCCACCAAGGAGAATGACGACATCTCCTGCCTCAGGGCGTTCACTTCTTACGTACTCTGCAGGAGCTGCTGCTATAACTGCGCCAATTTCCATTCTCTTTGCTGCGTATCCTGGATGGTAGATTTCATCTACGATGCAAGTTGCAAGTCCAATCTGGTTTCCATATGAAGAGTAGCCAGCTGCCGCTGTTGTAACAATCTTTCTCTGAGGAAGCTTGCCTTCAATTGTTTCGCTTACAGGAACGAGTGGGTCAGCAGCTCCAGTTACTCTCATTGCGCCATAGACATAGCTTCTGCCTGAGAGAGGGTCTCTGATTGCACCTCCGATACAAGTTGCAGCACCGCCAAATGGCTCGATTTCAGTAGGGTGATTGTGTGTTTCATTCTTGAAAAGGAGGAGCCAAGGCTCTTTCTGCCCATCGGCTGTGACATCAATCTTTACTGTGCATGCATTGATTTCTTCTGATTCATCAAGCTTGTCGAGCATTCCATTTGCTCTGAGATGCTTAACTGCGATAGTTGCAAGGTCCATAAGACAAATTGGCTTATGGCTTCTATTGAGTGCATCTCTTGTGCTGATGTACTGGTCATATGCATCCTGAAGAAGCTTGTCTTCGAACTTTGCCTCATCAATGATTGTTCCAAATGTTGTATGTCTGCAGTGATCTGACCAATAGGTATCGATCATCCTGATCTCAGTGATGGTAGGATTTCTGTTTTCCTTCTTGAAGTAGTTCTGACAGAAAGCGATATCATCCTGATCCATTGCAAGGCCATAGTCCTTGATGAACTTCCCAAGGCCCTCAGAATCGAGGTCAATGAAGCCATCCAGTGTTGCGACTTCAGTTGGAATATCATAGTGGATAGAGAGAGTTTCAGGCTTTTCAAGCTCTGCTTCTCTACATTCTACAGGGTTGATTACGTACTTCTTAAATGCCTTGATATCTTCATCAGAGAGCTTTCCATAAAGTGCATAGACCTTAGCTGTTCTGATTAAAGGTCTGTCTTTCTGTGAAATAATCTGGATGCACTGGGATGCAGAGTCTGCTCTCTGGTCGAACTGGCCAGGAAGTGCTTCTACTGCAAAAACATAAGCACCTTCAACTTCAATCTCCGCAGTTGCCTTGTCGAGCTGTGGCTCGGAGAATACTGTATTTACTGCGTAGTTGAACAGCTCCTCTGTAATATTTTCTGCATCATAGCGATTGTAGAGGCGAACACTCTCAAGGTTCTCGATTCCAAGGAGGTTTTTTGCCTCTTTGAGGATGCCTCTAGCCTCGTTGTCGAGACCTGCCTTCTTTTCTACGAATATGCGGTAGACCATTGTTTACTCCTATATTAGTTGAGAGCAGCGAGCGCTCTTTTGCCGATATCGCTTCTTCTGTATGCGCCTTCGAACTTAACACCGTCTGTAATGCGATATGCTTCTTCAATTGCAGTTTTGAGGGAATCTGCAATAGCAGTTGTTCCTGTTACTCTTCCGCCTGATGTTACGAGTTTCTCTCCATCGAGCTTTGCACCAGCTACGTAAGTATGTTCTTCAGCCTCAGGTGTGAATGTAATTTCAAAACCCTTCTTATAGCTTACAGGATATCCATTAGATGCCAAAATTACGCAGCATGCATACTTGTCTGAGAACTTGACCTCTGTATTGTCGAGAGTGCCATCGGTTGTTGCTCTCATGATTGTGTATAAATCGCTCTCGAGCAGTGGGAGAACAACCTGAGTTTCAGGGTCTCCGAATCTGCAGTTATATTCAATTACCTTAGGTCCATCTGCTGTAATCATGAGACCAAAGTAGAGACAGCCCTTGAATGTTCTTCCCTCAGCGTTCATCGCATTGATTGTTGGCATGAAGATTTCATCCATGCATCTCTTTGCAACTTCATCTGTGTAATATGGATTTGGAGCGACTGTTCCCATGCCGCCAGTGTTCAGACCTTCGTCATTGTCCCCAATTCTCTTGTGGTCCATTGAAGATACCATTGGCTTTACTGTTTTTCCATCTGTGAATGCTAGAACAGATACCTCTGGTCCTGTAAGGAACTCCTCAACAACAACCCTTGAGCCAGATGCACCGAAGATGCCACCTTCAATCATGTCTCTTGCAGCCTTCTTTGCATCTTCTCTAGTCTCTGCGATGATTACACCCTTTCCAAGAGCAAGTCCATCTGCCTTGATTACAGTAGGAATTGGTGCAGTTTCAAGATAGTCGAGAGCCGCATCAAGGTTGTCGAAAACTTCATACTTTGCAGTAGGAATTCCATACTTCTTCATAAGGTTCTTTGAGAATACCTTGCTGCCTTCGATGATTGCTGCATTAGCCCTTGGGCCAAAGCACTTGATGCCTTTTGCCTCAAGAGCATCAACACATCCAAGTACAAGTGGATCGTCTGGAGCGACAACAGCGTAGTCTACATTGTTGAGAGCTGCGAACTCTGCAATTTTATCGATGTCTGTTGCGCTAATATTGATGCACTCTGCATCTTTTGCGATTCCTCCGTTTCCAGGAAGAGCATAGATATGCTCAATCTCGGGATTCTTCTTCAAAGAACGGATAATAGCGTGCTCGCGGCCACCGCCGCCTACAACTAAAAGCTTCATTGCAACTCCTAAATAATCAATGATGGAAAAGTCTCATGCCAGTGAATGCCATTACAATTGAATCCTTGTTGCATTCATCGATAACTGCGTCGTCTCTGATTGAGCCGCCTGGCTGTGCGATATACTTAACGCCAGATGCGAACGCTCTCTTGATGTTGTCGGAGAATGGGAAGAAAGCATCAGAGCCGAGAGCTACATCTTTTCTTGAGTCGAGGAACTCCCTCTTTTCTGCTTCAGTAAGGCGCTCTGGCTTAGAAGTGAAGTAGTTTTCCCAGATTCCATCTGCGCATACATCTTCTTCGTTTCCGTTGATATAACCGTCAATTACATTGTCTCTGTCTGGGCGTCCAAGCTTTGGAAGGAATGGAAGTGCGAGTGTCTTAGGATGCTGGCGCAAGAACCAAGTATCTGCCTTGGAGCCAGCGAGGCGAGTGCAGTGAATTCTTGACTGCTGTCCAGCGCCAACGCCGATTGCCTGTCCATCATATGCAAAGCAAACAGAGTTTGACTGTGTGTACTTGAGTGTAATCAGAGAAACTATGAGGTCAATCTTAGCGCTCTCTGGAAGCTCCTTGTTATCTGTTACGATGTTTTCAAAGAGGCTTTCGTCAATCTTGAAGTTATTTCTGCCCTGCTCGAAGGTGATGCCGAAAACTTCCTTTGTCTCCTTTTCAGCTGGAACATAATCTGGATCAATTGCAACTACGTTATATGTTCCCTTTCTCTTCTTTTTAAGGATCTCAAGAGCCTCGTCTGTGTATCCAGGTGCGATAATGCCATCAGATACTTCTCTTGAGATGAGCTTTGCTGTGAGTGCGTCGCAAACATCGCTTAGAGCTACCCAGTCGCCGAAAGAGCACATTCTATCTGTTCCACGAGCTCTTGCATAAGCGCAAGCGAGTGGGTTTTCATCAAGGTCCTTGATATCGTTTACAAAGCATGCCTTCTTCAAATCCTCAGAAAGAGGCTTTCCAACAGCTGCAGAGGTAGGGGATACGTGCTTGAAGGATGTTGCTGCTGCCATGCCTGTTGCAGCCTTGAGCTCCTTGACAAGCTGCCATGAATTAAGTGCATCCAAAAAGTTGATGTATCCAGGTCTTCCATTGAGAACAGTGATTGGAAGATCGCTTGAGTCTTTCATATATATTCTAGATGGCTTCTGGTTAGGGTTACAGCCATACTTAAGAAGGAATTCGTTCATTTATCTACTCCTCAGTTGTTCTTGTTGATGATTCTCTGCTCGTACTTACCGCTCTCGTTGTCTGTGTAGCGCACGAAGAGAGAAATCTTGTTGTTGCTATCGAGGTTGTTCCAGATTTCCTCTGTGAATGCATCGATATCATCTGCAATCTCAACTCTTTCAGGTTCGCCCTGGAAGGTTGGAATTACTGGATTGCCATCCTTTACATATGTATGAAGGAAGTGGCCAAGGCCATTTAGTGCAGGATATTCAAAGAAGAATCTTGCACACTTTGTACCTTCTCTGTCTGCTGCCTTCAAAATAGCGAGCTTATAGCTGCCATCGGCATTGAGCAGGCCAGAGATTCTTGGTGTCCAGTTTGGGCCATCATCTTCAAAGCATCTGGTTCTGAGAGCTGATACCCAGCTCTTTCCTTCCTTCAAAAACTCATATGCTGTGTCTGTCTGATCGCCATTTGTGACAATTAAGTCATTGTCAATCTCTCTTACAGGATGGTAGATGATGAGGTGTGGGTCCTTCATCAAAGCAGGATCCTTTGCCTCAGTCCTGATTCCATCGCATTCCTCAATAAAGACGCGATTTCTGGAGTTGACGCTGCGTCCCATGATGAAGTAAGCAGCAACACGCTTCTTTCCATCCGCGGTGTTTCCAAGAATGATGCCGCGTCCTGGATAGCTATTGCCTTCCAAGAGAGCACCGACTTTATTTACGCTATAGACATCCATTTTATCTCTCCTCGATTATTGCCTTAGATACCATCTCTGCAGACTCAGGAAGAAGAATCCATTCAGCTTCTTCCATAACTCTCTTCTGAAGAGTCTCTGCTGTATCGTCAGCTTTGATATATACTGCCTTCTGTGCGATGATTTCGCCGCCATCAGGAATTTCATTTACAAAGTGAACTGTTGCACCAGTAACCTTTACTCCATACTCGAGAGCTGCTTCATGGACCTTGAGTCCATAGAAGCCTTCGCCACAGAAGCTAGGGATCAGGGAAGGGTGGACATTGATGATTCTCCTTGGATAGCGAGATGTAAAGAGAGGTGAAAGAATGGTCATGAATCCTGCTAGGACGATAAGATCAATGTTCTTCTCTTCCAAAGTTTCAATGAGTTTTCTCTCAAATTCCTCTTGGCTGCCGCACATCTTCTTTGTGATGACAGCTGTTTCAATGCCAGCATTCTTTGCTCTCTCTAGCGCATAAGCCTTTGATCTGTTTGAAATTACAAGTGCAATCTCACCAGACTTGAGAACACTGCTTTGTGCATCGATGAGAGCCTGGAGGTTGGTACCACCCCCAGAAACAAGTACTGCTATCCTTGCCTTCATTCCAGAACTACCTTCTCATCGTGCTTGATGATAGAGCCAATTACATAGCCATCAATTCCATGCTCTGAGAGTGTATCGAGAGCCGTTGGAACATCCTTTGCTGGAACTACGATGCTCATGCCAACACCCATGTTATAAGTGTTGTACATATCGCGCTCTGGGATGTTGCCCATCTCTGCAATGAGCTTGAAGATAGGGAGCACCTTGATTGCTGACTTATCGATCTTAGCTGAAAGTCCATCTGGAATTGATCTTGGGATATTTTCGTAGAATCCACCACCTGTAATATGTGAAATTCCCTTAACATCAACCTTTTCAAGAAGCGCAAGAACTGGCTTTACATAGATCTTAGTAGGTGTCAAAAGTGCCTCTGCGATAGTCTTTCCATCGAGCTCTTCTCTTGGGATGTAGAGAAGTGGATTATTGTTGTCGATATCAAAAACCTTTCTGCAGAGTGAGAAGCCATTTGAATGGATGCCTGTTGATGGAAGTGCGATAACTACATCACCTTCCTCCATTCTGGAGTTGTCGATTATCTTCTTCTTGTCTACGATGCCAACTGCGAAGCCTGCAAGGTCGTAATCTTCCTTAGGCATGAGACCAGGATGCTCTGCTGTCTCACCGCCGATAAGAGCAGCGCCTGACTGGACACAGCCCTCTGCAACACCACTTACAATCTCTGCAATCTTCTCTGGATAGTTCTTGCCACATGCAATGTAGTCTAAGAAGAAGAGAGGTCTTGCGCCTGAGCAGATGATGTCATTTACGCACATAGCAACCGCATCGATTCCGATGGTGTCGTGCTTGTCCATGAGGATGGCCAGCTTTACCTTAGTTCCGCAGCCATCTGTTCCAGAAACGAGAACAGGCTCTTCCATTCCCTTGATAGGAAGACCGAAAAGGCCACCGAAGCCGCCAACGTCATCGAGGCAACCCTCGTTCTTTGTGCGTCCGATGTGCTTCTTCATAAGCTCGACTGCGCGATATCCCGCTGTGATGTCAACTCCGGCTGCCGCATAGCTGGCAGAGTGGGAATTCTTGTGGTCCATTATATAGCTCCTTAGTGTTATTATTCTTTTCCAGTCCAGCAATAAGTACAGATCATATCCTTGTCTATGCCTATTGCTTCCATTAATCCATCCAGTGACTGATAGCCGAGAGAGTCAAAGCCTAGCTTTTCGCAGATTGACTTCAATAGGCACTTGCCACGCTCTGTGCTGCTGTCTGAATATTCGTCTATGTGATTATGTCCATCGCTTCCCTCGAGTTCCTGGATGATTCTTCTTGTGAGAAGCTCCATCTCTGAATTGGAACGTGAGAAGTTCAGGTATTTGCAAGGGAACATGATAGGAGGGCAGGCTGATCTCATGTGGACCTCCTTTGCCCCTGATTCATATAAGAATTCAACAGTTTCCCTTAGCTGTGTTCCCCTTACAATTGAGTCGTCGATCAAGAGAAGCTTTTTTCCCTCAATAAGCTCAGGAACAGGAATCTGCTTCATCTCTGCAACAAGGTTTCTGATCTCCTGATTTGAAGGAGTGAATGATCTTGCCCAAGTAGGTGTGTACTTGATAAATGGTCTTGAGAATGGGATTTTTGACTCGTTTGCATAGCCAATTGCATGAGGTACTCCAGAGTCTGGAACGCCTGCGATGCTGTCAACATCAGGAAGTGTTCCCAGCTTTCTCTCATTTTTTGCCATAACCTCGCCATTTCTGCATCTCATAACCTCTACGTTTTTGCCTTCATAATTTGAGTTAGGGTATCCGAAGTAGGTCCATAGGAATGCACAGATCTTCATCTTGTCACCAGCTGGAGCAAGAGTTTCGAATGAGTCAGTTGAAACTTTTACAATCTCTCCAGGTCCGAGGTTGTAGCAAGGAGTGTAGCCAAGCTTGTGGCATGCAAAGGACTCCATGCAAACGCAGTATCCATCATCTCTCTTTCCGATGATGACAGGAAGTCTTCCCATCTTGTCTCTAGCTGCGATTATTCCATCCTCAGTTAGGATGAGCATTGTGCTAGAGCCTTCGATTGTCTCCTGTGCATATTTGATTCCATCGATGAGTGTCTCTGCGCTGCTGATCAAAGAAGCTGTGAGTTCTGTTGAGTTGACGTCTCCTGATGAGAGCGCCATGAACTGGTTTCCTTTATAGCTGAGGGCAGAGTCTATCAGCTCCTTGGAGTTGTTTATTATTCCAACTGTTACAAGGCCAAATAGGCCAAGGTGTGATCTTACAAGAAGTGGCTGTGGATCAGAGTCAGAGATACATCCAACTCCAATTGAGCCACCCATTGAGGAGAGGTTAGACTCAAACTTTGTCCTGAATGGAGTATTTTCAATATTGTGTATCTGGCGCTGAAAGCCTTTCTTTTCGTCATAGAAGATCAAGCCACCTCTCTTTGTTCCAAGATGAGAGTGGTAGTCTGTGCCGAAAAAAACATCATATTTGGTCTCTCTATGGGAAACTGCCCCAAAGAATCCGCCCATATATTAACTCCTTTAAACACAAAAGCGCAGGGCGGACCCTGCGCTTAAAGTCATGCGAAGAACAGCTGGTTGAGCGTCATTGGATCGATGTACTGACCATCCTTGTAGACGCGCATGTTGCCAGAGGCAATCTCGTCAATCAGCATGACGTTGCCATCCTTGTCGTAGCCGAACTCGAACTTGATGTCGTAGAGCTCAAGGCCCTTTTCCATCAAATCGTCAGCAACAATCTTTGTAATTGCCTGAGTCATTGCCTTCAGTGAGTCATACTGCTCTGAAGTCATGACGCCAAGATCTACAAGGCCATCCTTAGTTACAAGTGGATCGCCCTTTTCGTCGTTCTTGAATGTTGTCTCAACGTAAGCTGGGAGCTTGTCACCGAGTGTGCAGTAGTCTGAGTATCTTCTGAAGAATGAGCCAACTGCTCTATAGCGGCAGATTACCTCAAGGCCCTTGCCGAAAACTCTAGCAGGAAGAACCTCCATTGTTGTGTCGTCAAGGTTTGCTGATACATAGTGAGTTCTGATGCCAGCTGCATTGATTTTCTCGAAGAAGTAGATGGACATTCTGAGGTTGACGTCGCCAACGCCTTCGATTGTGAGACCAACAGTGTTCTCGCCTGGATCGAATACGCCGTCTTTGCCTGTGCAGTCGTCCTTGAACTTCAAGAGGCAGTTGCCATTTGCAAGCTTGTAAACATTCTTTGTCTTGCCTGTGTAAAGTAGTTCTAGATTTTCCATCTTACTCTCCGCATATATTAGTTTTTGCTATTAAGCTCCTCTTGGAGCAGTCTATCTTTTTCAAGAACCTTCTCAGCATCCTTTCTTCTCTTCTCGTCGAGGAGGACTCTGATAGATTCATCTTCGACAGAAAGGATCTGGGCAGCCAGGAGGGCCGCATTTGCACCTCCATTGATTGCAACAGTTGCAACAGGGATGCCTGTTGGCATTTGAACTGTTGAAAGCAATGCATCCATTCCGTCAAGCACTGATGATTTGCATGGGATTCCGATTACTGGGAGCGTTGTATTTGCAGCTATGGCCCCTGCTAGATGAGCTGCCATACCAGCTGCGGCGATAATTGCTCCAAAGCCGTTTGCGCGTGCGTTAAGGGCGAAGTCTCTTGCTTCCACAGGGGTTCTGTGCGCAGAGAAGATGTGGCACTCGAATGGAATGCCAAGTTCATTGAGAACATCCATAGACTTCTTGAGAATCGGCATATCGCTGTCGCTTCCCATTACAATTCCGACTCGCTTCATTGTAAACTCCTTGATGAGCGCTTTCTAAAGATAGTGCACATTGTATAGAATTAATCGGAAACTGTCAGTATTGTTTTGTTATATATAACGCAATTTTTTAATGAATTTAACTGTATACATAAGTAAATAAATAAAAATTTAATTATAACATGCAATTTTTATGTTTATATAGTAACACTTTTTCCATCCAGTCCCCTCGCTAGATACTTTTTATTGTTATTTTTGCGTAAAACAGAGTAAAATCATAATTAGGAAAATTTGGAGGAAATGCATGAAAAAGATTCTTTTGTTTGCAATGCTTATCTTTTTGACTCTCAATATGGCATTTGCAGGTTTCAATCCAGAATATAGCGATTATCAATTCTACATTAAGCATGAATATCAGGTTGACTGGGACTATCTTGTAGAAGCTCTCAAGTCTCCAGCAGACGACCAGGAGAAGGCAGCTATTCTTTGGAGAATGGCAAGAACAAGACTTACAATCACAGACAGCATCCCAGATGACAGCAGCCACAAGGAAGCTCGTCTTGCTGGCTACGGAGAGGCTGAGAAGCTTGCACAGCAGTCTGTTGATACATATGAGACAGCAAATGGATATCATTGGCTCTCATCATCAATTGGAAGAATTGGACAGGTTAATGGTCCTCTTAACAGCCTTGGCAAGGCTAAGCCAATGCTTGGCTTGATTGAGAAGATCCAGAATGAGTTCAAGGCTGACATGTCTGATGCATGGTACGTACTTGGCATCCTCTATAAGTCACTTCCTGGTGCTCCAATCAGCTTTGGCAACAACAACTTTGCAATCTCATATATGAAGAGATGTCTCGATACTCAGGATACAGTAAATAGAAGCAACCTTGAGAACTTCATCGAAACAGCTGAGCAGCTCTATGAAAGAAACTGGAACGCATCTAAGAGAAGCAAGGAATTCGAGAAGATGGAGGAAAAGTACAATAAGGAAAGTGTTCCATCAGAAAAGATGAAGTATTACGAAGGCAAGGAAGGCAAGGATACTATGGCTTTCTATTGTTCTGTTCCTCTTGCAACTATCTCAGATAGACAGGAAGCTGTAACAATCCTCAGATACGCTCTCGCTGTATATGAATCAAGAGCAGCATACAATCTTGAATCTGACCATGAAAAGGCTGAGGAGATTAGAACCTTGCTCAATGAAATCACATAATCTATATTGTAGATTACGGGGTGTTGCTTAATTGCAGCACCTTTTCTATATGTCTAGAGTTTATGTAAATATGAGAGAATGGCCATTCCCCGTGTGCCGATAAGACAGTAATTCCGTAAAAATCATAATTTTATGGCATCTGTCTTACAGGATTGGAAAACAGCTACGAAAAGAACGCTGTCGAGTCGAAAGACTTAGCATCGTTCTTTTTCTATCTCAAAACTTGAAATCACGGTGGATTTACTTTGAAACGCCTATTATCATGCGAATTTAACTTTGATACGGTCTGCGTGGAGCTGAAGTTCTCAGACGGCACAAGAATTGCCTTTGATACTATTGCGGTTGAAAACGAGGTGGCGGACAATATGTATCAGCGATCAGAGCTTGATTATCTTATTTACAATGACCCGATTGCATACGCTGATTTGATACTCAACGGCGATTCCGAAGCCTATCTAAAGGCAGTAACAGAATACAAACCGCTTGACTAATTTCACTCCCTCAGTATCGCTAAAACGATGCTGAGGGTATCTTTTGTAAAAC
>JAGBWX010000106.1 GCA_017629575.1 Spirochaetales bacterium
ATGAACTTCTTTTGGATAAGGAGATTCAAGATAAACGATACCTTGCTGCGAAAATAACGGAAAATGGACGTTTTGTTACTCTTTCCAATGTGTTTTATGCTTTAGAGCCAAGGATTCTAGAATTCGAGTATTCAGCGACATAAATCATGGTGTTTCCTATGTGAGAAACAAAGGACTTGATGAGGCAACAGGAGACTATGTCTTCTTTGTTGACTCTGATGACTGGATTGAAAAGGATGCGATTGAGATTCTCGTCTCACTTGCTCTTGAGCATGGGGCAGATGTCGTTACATCTAAAAAACAGACAGTATCGGGTGAGAGCTCAAAGAGAATTCGAGGCAGAGATGGCGTCAAAGTTTATACAAGCGCTGAATATGTTGAACTCATGACACGTCCTATGGGGGTATTCTGCTTCCCATGGTCCAGACTTGTGAAGAGAGAGCTCTTTGATGGAATGAGGTTCATTGAAGGAAGGGTTTTTGAGGACCTTATTTTGATGCCTCATGTAATTTATAGGGCAAATAAGGTTGTAGAGAGCCAGCGAAGGCTTTACTGCTACAGAAGAAATTACTCCTCCATAACAAGAAGTCGCTTTTCCTATAAGGCGATGGATGAGATGGATGGATATGTCTCCAATGTTAACTTTGGGGATGAAATCGGGAATAAAAAGGTTGTGCTCTACAGCATTATGTTCTTCCACACCAAGTACTACTATTACACCTTGAGGGTTTGGTGGAACAGAATGAACTATAGAGCATATAGAAAGAAATACAGCAGAGTTGCGCTTTGGTATTGGAAGAGGCTATTTCTTTTTTGTAGAAAATGCGATGGAAATCCAATGCCTGAGCTTGTAGATAGGATAGGTTGATGAATAAAATAATCTCATTTTTTGGGCGACATGCAATTATTGTTATCCTCGTGATTCTTGCAATAACGGGCTATTTTGGCTATCAGATGCGATCTCTCCAGCTTGATGCTAACTATGCATCCTTTATGCCTTGGGGAAATGGCACAGATACATACAAGGGTGGTGTGAGTGGACAAATCCCTGCCGAGGATACGGTAACACTCAAGGAAATTGAATCCAGTGAAAAGACCCAGATAAAGCTGAAGGAATCCGTAGCACAGCAGACTCCTGTCGATGAAATTGGAAAGCTCGAGAAAATCGATGACTCAAAGATTGAATATGTCAGCTATGCAAATGAGAATGACAACAACAATAAGTCATTCTGGTCTAACTTGATTGTCATGGTAGAGGCCGATGACTTATATACAGCAGACAATCTCAACCTTATCGATATGACAGTTGAGAAGCTTACCAGCCGCTCAGATATTGGACTTTCTTCATCTGTATATGACTTCATCACGCTTGAAAAGAAGGGCTCAAGACTTGCGACCATCCCTATGAATCCAAACAATGACGGGGATGGCTGGACAGAGGAAGAAGCTAAGACATTTGCTGACCATATTGCCAATGACCCTATCATCAAGTACTACCTGGTTGGTGGAACTGGTAATTCCATGATCTTTGACTTCAGGTCTTATGACTTCTCCAATGAGGCTTATCAGGAAGTATTGGATATTCTTCAGCCACTAAAAGATAGAGGCATCAATGTATATACAAACGGAAACAGCGTAATCAATCTGAAGGTTATGAACTACCTTCAGAAGGACCTTATCACATTGGTCTCACTCTGTTTCGTAATCATCTTGGTTGTTTTCTTCTTCTGTTTCAGAGCTAAGCGAAGTGTCTTGATTCCTATGTCCCTTTCCTTGATTGGGCTTGTTTGGACCTTTGGCACAATGGCGATGATGGGCTTGAAGATTACAATCTTGAACATTGTTACTCCATGTATGGTTCTGACATTGGGCTCAGCCTATTCAATACATGTATTGAGTGAGTATTATGCTGCACATGGCAAGGATCCTGAAATTCTTCCAAGCGCAGCAGTTGCAAAGATATTCAAGACAATTCTATTTGCATGCTTGACAACAGTTTGCGGTTTCTTGTGTCTTGCAACTTCTAAAACACAGGGCCTTGCAGACTTTGGCATAGCA
>JAGBWX010000107.1 GCA_017629575.1 Spirochaetales bacterium
AGTATCTGCAGATACAGAAAGAGACTGCTGGCTCTCAAGCAAAGAAGCAAAGGAATATGGAATCGTAGGAAAGATTATTTCATCTAAGAGCGAAATCTAAATTATTTCATTTGTTCATATGAGGTCATAGCTTGTTGTGCTATGGCCTTTTTTCATGGCTCGTTTCCTTGTGTATATTTGTTTTGAAAAAAATATGCAGAAATTTCGTTTTATATAGTATGAGGATATTATTATTTCTTTTTTCGATGCCAGCTATTGTGTCATGTTCAATGGATAGGGTTGTTCATTCCTTTTCAATAGTCACCCATAATGCATATTGCTTCTTCGACAGCTATGAATGCGGAGAAGAGTTTGATGGCTTCAAAGCAAGAGATGGATATGATGCAGAGTGCTATGAAAAGCGAATTTCTAACTATGCAAAGTTCATCCTCAACAATATGAGAGATGCTGATGTAATCCTATTTCAGGAGGTGGAGAATAGTTCTGTATTGGAAGATTTGCTGGAGGCGGGGCTAAAGAGGAAGGGATATCTCTACTATGGTTCTGCAGCCGTTGAGGATGGTGTTTTATCCACAGGCTTCATCTCCAAAGAAAAGCCTAAAGAGGTGCTTTTTCACGGCTTATCTGGCTCTAGGTTGATTATGGAGCTTATTTTCGATATCGAGGGCGAACGAATTCACATTCTGAATATTCATGGATCAAGCAGACTATCTGAAGCAAATGCAAATAAGCGAAGGGAAGAGTTCTCGCTTTTGAGATCCATTCTTTCATCAAACTCAGGAGAGCTTTCAATTGTTATGGGAGACTTCAATGTAGACTTGAAGACTGGCGAGGAATCGATTGCCCTCAAAGGAACGGTTGAGTCTCTCAATAGCCCTATCTCAATAAGCGGAGATGGCGGTGAGCTTCGTGATGGAATCTATTACTGCCCTTGGGTAGACAATATGGAAAGCTTGGGAAAAGGAACTTATTTCTATAGCGGTGCCTGGAGTGCTCTGGATGGCACTCTATTGACAGGGGAGGCCTTCGATTGGCGAGGCGCTGAATATGAAAGTTCAAGAGTTATAGAGGCCTATGAGTCTATGGATAGTTTTGGCAAGCCTATGCCATTTTCCCCTGCTTCTCAGATTGGCTTTTCTGACCATCTCCCTTTTCAGGTCACTATTAGATTCAAAAATTGAAGAGTGATGAGTAAATATGGTATTGTAGTTGTATGGCACAACAAGAGAACTTGAGGGAGATATTATTCGGAGGTCAGACCTTTTCTTGGTTCGAGGAAGATGGGAAATATAAAGCTGTGCTAAACGGCACAGTCTATACTATCTCCTCACTTGAGGATGCAGAGAGCGATCCTTTTTTGAGGTCATATTTCGACCTTGACTATGACTATGAAAAGGCAAGACGCGAAATCCGCGCTAAGGATGAAACTCTGCGTTCTGCTGTTGATTTAATTGGTCCGATAAGAATCCTCAAGCAAGATGAGTGGACCGCTGCAATATCCTTCATTTTGTCTCAGAACAACAACATAAAAAGAATAACAGGACTCTATCGAAAACTCTCTGTGAACTATGGCAAGGAAGTGCAGCCTGGCTACTATGCATTCCCAACTCCAGAGGAGCTTTCATCAGCAACAGAGGAAGAGCTTAGAGCTCTTGGCGTTGGCTTTAGAGCACCTTTTATCCTCGATGCTGTTAAGAATTTCACTGTGTTTGAAGATGTAAAGAAGCTGCCTTTCGACGACGCTATGGCGAGGCTGCAGATAATCAAGGGAATTGGGCCCAAGGTTGCTTCCTGCATCTTGATATTTGGCTATGGAAGAAAAGAAGGCTTTCCTGTCGATGTATGGATCAAGAAAGCCCTAAGTGAATATTATCCCGATAAGGATATCTCATACTTTGCGCCATATCAGGCACTATCTCAGCAGTATCTGTTCTCTTGGATACGCGCAATCAGCTGATTATTTCTGCTTTGGGAACTGCAGCTCGTAGAATATCTGCTCAAGTTCAAGTGCAATGTTGATGTTGTGGACAACAACCGTTGAGCCATCATCTAGAACAGAGTTCCTGAGAGTGATTGGTGAGAAGTTGAGAATTCCCTTAACACCTGCATCAATTGCTCTTTGGTAGCAGTCTGCTGCGGCAACCTCAGGAACTGTGATGATTGCAACTTTTACAGAAAGAGCTTGTACAACTTCGTCTAGTCTGGTCATTGGATAGACTGGAATTGATGAGGATGCATCTGCATATACCATTGGATCTGAGTCAAAGCCTGCAACAATCTTGATACCATCTGGTTCGAATCCGGAGTAGTGCATCAATGCCTTTCCGATTCTACCACATCCCATGACGACAACATTTTGTACATCGCCCTTTCCGAGGATTTTTCCAATCTGTTCAACGAGCTGGAGAATTTCATAGCCACCACGCTTCTGTCCTTTTATGTCTAGTGATGAAAAGTCTTTCCTGACAATTGCCGCAGTAACTCCAGCTGCATCTGCAAGATTATGTGCAAAAACCTTTTCCAAACCGATGGCTCTAAGTCTATTAAGAGCTCTATAGTACCTAGTTACACGCACTAGTAGTTCACTATTCATTCAAAAATCCCTCATTAATGTGATTCAAAGAATATTATCTTAATTATTAGTTTGATTATTTATTAGGTCAAGAAAGATTAAATACTCTTGTTTATCAATATCGATTTTTTTATTTGTTTGTTATATGCTTATAAATGGTGAATTTTTGACAAGGAGGCGGCATTATGTCCCAGAATATTTTCTCAGCTGAGCTGAACGAGTTTATCTCCGCTTGGCGCAATAAGCCTGGAAACATGATTATGGTCCTCCATAAGGTTCAGGAGGAGATTGGATACATTTCCGAGGAAGCTGCTGCAGAAGTTGCACGCCAGCTTAATGTACCTCTTGCAACAATATGGGGTGTTGTTACCTTTTATCATTTCTTCAAGCTCAACAAGCCTGGCAAGTATAACATCCAGGTATGTTTAGGTACTGCTTGTTATCTCAAGGGTGGAGATATCATCATTGAAGAACTTGAAAAGGTTGCTGGCTTAACAGTTGGTGGTCTCACAGACGATGGCAAGTTCTCACTTGAGGCTGTAAGATGTGTTGGCTGCTGCGGTCTTGCTCCAGTTATGACAATTGGTGGTGAGGTATTCGGCAAGGTAACAAAGAATCAGGTTGCAGGAATCCTGGACAAGTTTGCCTGATGCATAGGCTTGATGACCTAATACTGGAGGCTGTGGAAAACAGTCGAGAAGCTGGCGCTCTGAATATTTCAGTCATAGTTGAAGAAGACGCAGCTTTAAAAATACAGGTCATCGATGATGGGGTTTCCCCCATTCCCGAAAACCCTTTTGCCGATGGAGTTTCCACAAAAGGGAAAACAAGGGGCAGGGGCCTTGCGCTTATAAAGGAAAGAGATAGATCTGCTTCCCTTAATAGGTGCAATGGCAAGACGGTGCTAGCCTTTTGTTCGGTGAATGATTCGAGCCTTGAAGATTTGGAGCATGCACTATTGCCAATCTTCATGGGGCCGGGGAATATCGAATTCAGCTACCGCAAAAATGGACGTGAGTTCCTTTTAGACAGTGCGGAGCTGGAAAGGGAAAAAGCATTTCCCGTAAATTGCGGATCGATTGCGCGCTTTAAGGCAATCGTGAGGCAAAAAAGGAGTACATTGATGTCTATACTCTCATTAGACGATTTAAGAGCAATCAGAAATCGTGAAGAGAAAGAGCTCAAGAAGCGTGATATCCATGGTAGATCAGTTCATGTTGTAGTCGGCATGGGCACAAGTGGAATCAGCGCAGGAGCTAAGGTTGTTCTCAATACTCTTGCAGACGAGATTGAGGCAGCAGGTCTTGATAAGGTTATCCTTACTCAGACAGGTTCTCTTGCACCAGTTGCAGAGCCAGTAGTTGAAGTATTCTCAAAAGAAGCTGGTCTTGTTGTTTATGGCGACGTTTCCAAGGCAGATGCAGTTCGCATTGTTAAGGAACACCTCGTAGCTGGAAAGATCCTCGAGGATAAGAGGGTCGAGGTCAAGGAGGACTGAAATGGGTTTTAAGAACTATATTCTCGTTTGTGGCGGAACAGGCTGCGAATCCTCAAGAGCTGACCAGATCTACCGCTCTCTTATTGAAGAGGCAAAGAACCAGGGCGTAGCAGAGCAGGTTCAGGTAATCAAGACTGGATGCTTTGGTTTCTGTGAGCAGGGTCCAATTGTTAAGATCCTTCCAGAGGATTCATTCTATGTTCAGGTAAAGCCTGAAGATGCTAAGGAACTCATCAGCGAGCACGTTGTAAAGGGTAGAGAAGTAACTCGCCTCCTTTACAATAAGGAAGAAAGAAAGCCTTACGAAGAAGTTGAAGATATCCAGTTCTATAAGAAGCAGCTCAGAATTGTTCTCAGAAACTGTGGTTCAATCGATCCAGAGAACATCAACGAATATATCGCAGCTGATGGTTATAAGGCACTTGAGAAGGTTCTCTTCGAGATGACTCCAGAGAACGTTATCGACGAGCTCAAGGTTGCTGGCCTCAGAGGCCGTGGTGGCGCAGGCTTCCCAACTTGGATGAAGTGGAACTTCACAAAGCAGGCTGAAGGCGATGTTAAGTATGTTGTATGTAACGCTGACGAAGGTGACCCAGGTGCATACATGGACAGATCTACACTTGAGGGTGACCCACACTCAGTTCTCGAAGCTATGACAATCTGTGGTTATGCAATTGGCGCACACCAGGGTTTCATCTATATTCGTGCTGAGTACCCACTCGCAATCCACCGCTTAGAGGTTGCTATGGCTCAGGCTAGAGAGTATGGCCTCTTAGGTAAGAACATCCTCGGCTCAGGCTTCGATTATGACATCGAAATCCGTCTTGGCGCTGGTGCTTTCGTATGTGGTGAGGAAACAGCTCTTCTCCAGTCAATCGAAGGCAAGAGAGGTATGCCACTTCCAAGACCACCATTCCCAGCATCAAAGGGTCTTTGGGGCAAGCCAACTGTTATCAACAACGTTGAAACATGGGCAAACATCCCAGTTATCATCACAAAGGGTGGTGAATGGTTCAGCCAGATTGGTACACAGGACAGCCACGGAACAAAGGTATTCGCTCTTACAGGTAAGATCTGTAACTCAGGTCTCGTAGAAGTTCCAATGGGAACAACTTTAAGAGAAATTGTTTATGATATCGGTGGTGGCATTGCTAAGGGCAAGAACTTCAAGGCTGTTCAGACAGGTGGTCCATCAGGTGGCGTTATCACAGAAGAGAACCTTGATACACCAATCGACTTTGGCGGTCTCCAGAGAATTGGCTCTATGATGGGTTCTGGCGGTATGATCGTTATGGATAATGACGACTGTATCGTAGACGTAGCTAAGTTCTACCTTAACTTCACAGTTGATGAATCTTGTGGTAAGTGTGCTCCATGTCGTATCGGCGGTAAGAGCCTCATGAACATCCTCGAGAAGATCACAGATGGAAAGGGAACACCAGAAGATATCGATCAGATTGAGAAGATTGCACTCGCAATGAGAAAGGGTTCACTCTGTGCTCTTGGCCAGACAGCTCCAAACCCAGTTCTTTCTTCACTCAAGTACTTCCCAGAAGAGTACAAGTCACACATTGAAGACAAGAGCTGCCCATCAGGCAAGTGTAAGAAGCTCATCAAGTATGAAATCGATACAGCTAAGTGTATCGGATGTACAGCTTGTTCAAGAAAGTGCCCAGTTGGTGCTATCTCAGGCGAAGTTAAGAAGCCACACAAGATTGACCAGGCAGTATGTATTAAGTGCGGAGTATGTAAGAGCACATGTAAGTTCTCCGCTATCGATATTAAGTAGGAGGTAGAAGAGAATGATCCATCTTACAATTCAGGGAATTAATGTAGAGGTACCTGAGGGAACAAGCGTTCTCGAGGCTGCCAAGATTGCAGGAGTAGAAATCCCAACTCTCTGCTACCATCCTGACTTAAAGCCATTTGGCTCATGCGGACTCTGTGTCTGCAAGCAGGAAGGCAATGCTAAGATCCTCAGAGCTTGTGCAACACCAGCTGCAGAAGGCATGAAGATCATTACACACGATCCTGAGCTTTTCGAAGTAAGAAAGGCAATTTTGCAGCTTACTCTCTCAACTCATCCATCCTCATGTCTCACTTGTGTAAGAAACAACAAGTGTGAGCTCCAGAAGCTCGCTATTGAGTATGGTCTTAGAGAGCAGCCATTCGAAGTTAGACTCAGCGATAAGAAGGCTGACCACTCAACTAAGTCTATCGTTCTTGATCCAGCTAAGTGCGTAAAGTGCGGACGCTGTGTTCAGGTTTGTCAGCAGCTTCAGGGCGTATATGCACTCGAGTTCTGTGGCAGAGGCGACAAGACAGTTATGTCACCAGCTTTCAATCTCCCTCTCAACGAATCACCATGTATCAAGTGCGGTCAGTGTATCGTTCACTGCCCAGTTGGTGCTATCTATGAAGAAGATGAGGGTGCAAAGCTTCTCAAGGCTATCAACAACCCAGAGAAGAAGGTTGCTGTTCAGATTGCTCCAGCTGTAAGAGTAGCAATCGGTGAAGAGTTCGGCATGAAGCCAGGCGAAATCTCAACCGGCAAGATCTATGCAGCTCTCAGAAGACTCGGTGTTGACTATGTATTCGATACAAACTTCTCAGCTGACCTTACAATCATGGAAGAAGGCACAGAGCTTATCAACAGAATTACAAAGGGTGGAGTTCTTCCTCAGATCACATCTTGCTGCCCAGGCTGGATCAACTACTGTGAAGAATACTATCCAGAGCTTCTCGATAACCTTTCATCTGCAAAGTCTCCAATGATGATGCAGGGTGCTATCACAAAGACATATACAGCAGAGAAGTACAATCTCGATCCAAAGAGCATCTACTCTGTAGCTATCATGCCATGTACAGCTAAGAAGGGCGAAATCACAAGAGATGGCGAACATGCATTCGCATCAGGCGAGCAGGACGTTGATCTTGTTCTCACAACTAGAGAGCTTGCAAGAGTTATCCAGGAAAACGGTATCCGCTTCTCAGAACTTAACGACGAAGAAGCAGATAGCCCAATCGGCGAATACACAGGTGCAGGTACAATCTTTGGTGTAACTGGTGGTGTTATGGAAGCTGCAGTTAGAACTGCTTACTATGTTCTCACAGGCGAAGAGCTTGCTGCTCCAGAAGTTGAGCTCGTAAGAGGTCTTGGAGAAGTTAAGGTTGGCGAGGTTGCTGCTGGAGACGCTAAGATCAGAGTTGCAGTTGTCCATGGAATGTCAAATGCTAAGGAACTCCTCGATAAGGTAAGAGCTGACAAGGCTGCTGGTAAGGCTCCTGAGTTCGACTTCATCGAAATCATGGCTTGCCGCGGTGGTTGTATCGCAGGTGGTGGTCAGCCAATCGGTACAGATGATGCTGTAAGAGAAGAAAGAATTGCAGGTCTCTATACAGATGACGAGAAGAGCGTAAAGAGATGCTCACACCAGAATCCATCTATCAAGGCAATCTATGCAGACTTCCTTGGTAGCCCAGTTTCTGAAAAGGCACACCATCTCCTCCACACATCTTATAAGGCACAGCCACTCTATAAGAATGAGAAATAATAAGCTTTATGCTTAGTGAGAAGTCCCTCCTTGCGGAGGGATTTCTTATTTATTCTCACCTTATGATATCTAACAGAAGGAAGCTGTCTAGTTCTCCTGCTGCTGTCATAATTGCCTTGGTTCCATCTGATGATATCTCCATGGCATTGTATTTGTTGCTATCTAGAGTGATGTAGTCTTTACCCAAATTTCTGTCAAAGCCATACTTTTCTTCAAACTGAGCCATGTAAAGCTTCTTTCCATAACGATCGAAAATATAGAAATACTCACCATCTTCTGAGCCTTCAATGAAAGGTACAGGCACTCCTACACTTAGGAAGGTTAAACTGCCACTTGTCTCGATCGAGGTTTCAATTCCAGGAATTCTTGTCGTTGTTATCAGACCCTTTTCATGTAGAAGAAATCCATTTCCACTCTCGTAGTTAGTAATTCTTCCATTTAAGCCTGTGATGAAAAGCTCTCGGTCTGTTGGGTTGTCTCCATCATATAAAACAGGAATATATTCAAGCACTACGGAATCATTGAAGTTATAGAGATTGTAGACAACGGCAGCAAAGGATGAGACTACTGTCAGCGTAGACGATGCTCTATCAGCCTGAAGTTCAATAATTGGTCCATCCACATACATCGATCTTTGAACGAGATTTGAAACGATGAAGGATTGATTGGAACTTGCCTCTGTAGATAGCATGAGAAGGCCTACATTCTCATGGTTCTTTGTTGATGCAGATGCAAATACATATTCAATGTTTCCATTCTTGCTTCTAAAGAGCTCTGCTGGTCCAAGATACCTAATTAGGTTCATATTGCTTTGGTCATAGAGAGAATCTTCAGTCCTTATCCATGACAACAGGCTGCTTTTCGAGACATAGTTGAGTGCAATGATTTTAGGATCGTCATTACAAAATAGATATACTGTAGAGCTGGAATCTTCAGCACTTCCGGTAGCTACGATATCGTGTACATTACATTCTGTGATGTTCAAAGTACTGTATGGAGTCTGAACATATTCTAGCTTTCCATTGTCATCTCTATCGATTATCGTCACTGTTTGTTCTGTGTTGTCTGCAACGATAATCTTTCCATCTGGCAGGAATCTAGCAACATAGCTTTGGCTTAGAATGAATTCATCACAGCTCTTGACTGTTGTAGCCAAGTACGGCATTCCATCCTTTATGTTTTTAACTACCAAGAAGTTTTCGGTAGCAGATCCAGTAGAGCCCACTGTTGATGTTGAAAATACAGCATCTATCCGATGAAGGCCTTTTTCTGTGGGAGTATACTCTAATTCTGCACTATTTGATATTAATATGCCATCGATATACCAATTAACATCTATTTGATTCATGGATAAATTCTTGGTGTTGATGACAAGTCTTGCATTGATTTTGCCATTTACGGGAACTAATTGATTCACGCCTTCAATGGAACAATCTATCGGCATTGATGTCATATCAGATACTGTAATTGACTCTGTGCTTTCTACAACTCCGGTCTTTACTATTGCAATTGTCCCCTTTGTTGTTATGGTATTGGAAATCCGAATTGCTTCTGCAAAGCCTCCTACTAGAGTCTGCCCACTGTAGAGTTCTCCTCGAAGAGTATAGGAACCACTTGCAAGATTGGTGAGAGTGAGTAAGGCTTCTCCTTTGACTTTATCTAGAGTTGGTGTTTCGAGTGAGAGTTCTTCCTCCCCCTGCTTTGCTAGAAATAGGTTGAGAGTTGGGGACTCAACAGCATCCGAGTCCCATGTGATCTTTGCCTCCAGTGCTCCGCTTCCAACTAATTTGTTGACATCAACAGCTGCATTATTTTCGCCTTCCTTGAGATCGACTTCGATTTCTCCAGAGGCTATATCCACTCTGGTGCTATTCATTCCATAGACTGTAATCTTCCATTTGCCAGGAAATAGGTCCTCAAAAGAACAGTAACTATGGTAGGTGAGTCTCTCTCCCCATTCTTTTCCATCTGGTGTTGTGAGGATGATTCTGTAGCAGCTTATCTCCATCGCACTCTCTCCTGGAGATAGAGTTCTTGTTCCCTTATCCATTTCCAGTCGAAGGGATGTGAAGGAGGTTTCATCCTCGCAGCTCATGATTAGAGTAGTTGCGATAATCATCATTAGAATGATTAACAAGTTTTTCTTCATATACACTCCTTTGCCAGAGAAACACTGACAATATGTATAAGTGAATAAGTCGCTATTTTTGCTACTGTTTTGGAAAAATAGATATCTCAGTATTCGTTGGCCATAACCTGTAGGACAAAATTTGATAAATGACTTATAGTTGTTCTTGTTGGAGAATAATTATTCAGATGGGCAAGAATCTAAAGCTTCTTATTGCATTGAATTTTGGTGTCATTGTTTATTTCATGTCATTCAAAAGCATGATAGTATGGCCACTTTTCCTTCCTCTTTTCATACTTACAGCAGTATGGTATGTCACAGTATTTGTTGTCACAGAAAAGATGGTTAGGAAGGTAAGGGGCGATGAACCTTTCTACTTCTCAAAGTGTCAGATGATCAACGAGAAAAACGAGATGGTCTATGGTGCATTGGCTATAACAGAGAATGAAATTGTATTCTATAAGAGAAAGTCACTCAAAGGTGGCGTTACAATTGGATGGACTACATTCACAGCTAGCATTGAAAGCTATAGGCTGGAAAAGGTTGACGACTATCATCCAGGAGTTACTCTTAGCGTCAGTGGAGAGAATCATCCAGTTAAGATCTGCTCATAGCTGATATTCAAGGACGAGAAGGCATTCAGAAAGGCTTTAGGATGGCCAGAAGATGCGGAAGATGAGAAAATCAACATTGTAAGCGAAGATTGATGCAGGACCTCTTCGGAGGTCTTTTTTCATGCCTTTTATTTGGCCGTTTTTACCCCCTTACAGGAGTTCTCCTGTCATCATAACCTAGTGGTATGAAAAGATTGCTGATGCTCCTATGTCTTTCGTCATCTCTATTTTTTTCATATGCCTCGGATATATGTGCGGCCATCGATCTATCCTCTTCGTCCTCTTTTTGGATGGATAGCATAGCCATTGAATCCTTTGTATCTCATCAAATAGGCGACTATTGTCTATCTTATAAGCTTTTTTACGGTGGCAATGTATCTGATGAGTTCAACTACCTTGAATTCGCCGCTGACCTATGTGCATACCCAATAGAGAATTCTGGCTTCAAGGTGGGTCTTTCTATTGTTAAGGCTGGCTTGTTTTGGGGAATGGGAGCTCAAGACTTAAAGCCTATTCTTTCATCAGAGACATTTGTTTCTTGGGAGATTAAATTCTCCAATCTCTATATCGAACCAAGGATTTGCTTTTCTGAATCCATATTGGAAGAAAGCGAGGCAGAGAAGATTCTCAGAGAAACAATTAAACAATATTCAAAAGTTAGGCTATCCCTCTTTCTGGGATTTGCCATATAGGAGGCCTTATGTTATATCGCGCTATTTCTCTATTTCTTGTCATTATGCTTCTTGCTTCATGCTCACTCCCCATCGCTCCTCCAGCGCCTAGCAGCGAGGAGCTTATGAGTGAGAGTGCCAGAATGCTCAATCGTCATTATGATATGGTTCGTTCAATAATAATGGAGCATGAGGATGTATCTGAGCTTGTGCTTCAAGAGACGCTTGAAGGCGATGAGATTGTAAGGGGCCTTCTCAATGAGGAGAAAGGCCAGTCTTATCTGAACTTCTTCTATAACTCTGACAAGTACCAGAGCGAGGAAGATGTCTATAAGGCTGTATCTGGCTTAATCCCAGATGATGAGCTAGAGAAGATCAAGGATATTGCAGATGGATTGGAACGTGCGCTTTTGGAGGATATGTCCCATTCTTCCAAAGCTCTGAGTGCAACACAAAAGACAGAGTTCTATAAGGACTTGAGAGCTTTGGTGGTAAAGAGCGTTGTACTTTTGACATCTGCCATTGTTTATGCATTCCTTCCTGACTATATGATCTTTGCCAAGGTATCTGCAGCGTCTGCAGTAGCTATTGCAGCAGGAGTCTTATCCTCGACTATCTTAGCAATCGCAGAGTGGAAGGACTCTGGAGTTCTTTCTACCAACTCTGACAATTTTGAAGCATGGCTTCAGGAAGTAACTAAGGAGCCAACAGCAGCGTGGGCTATTTCTGCAGGCATGATTGCTACTGGAAAGGCCGTTAATGCAAAGCCTGTAACAACAGCTGTTGCTATTGCAGTATTTGCATTATATGGAGTTACGGATGATTTGGCAGAGATGCTCAAAACATATAACTTCAAAATTCCTGTTTGATGAAAACCAAGGGTTCTTTTAGAGCAAAAAACCGTATATCATAAAGAGTACGGAGGGTTATTATGCTCGATTTAAAAAAGGATATTGTAGAAAGATTTATTAGATACACAAAATACGACACAATGAGTGACGGCAATCTCGCAGGAGTAAGACGCCCAACAACACCAGGTCAGGAAGTTCTCCTTGAAAAGCTTAAGGAAGAGCTTGATGAGCTTGGTCTTGAGACCTATTACGGAGAGGAAAAGGTTGTAATGGGAACACTCAAGGGCAATGCTGAGGGAAAGACTATTGGCTTCATGGCTCATGTTGATACAGCAGATGATGTAATGGGCGATGGCGTCAAGGCTAAGCTTTGGGAAAAGTATGATGGAAGCGACATTCAGCTTGATGGCGTAACACTTGCAGTCAAGGACAATCCTGATCTCCTTAAGTATGTTGGCTCAGATATCATCACAAGCGATGGAACAACTCTCCTCGGCTCTGATGACAAGGCTGGCATTGCAATTATCATGGAGGCTATCAAGTATCTTGTAGACCATCCAGAGGTTAAGCACCCTGACGTTGAGGTATACTTTACTCCAGATGAAGAGACTGGCTCTGGCATGTGCAAGTTCCCTCATGAGAGACTCAAGTCATTCTGCTGCTATACAATCGATGGTGGAGATGAGAGTGAAATTGAGTGCGAATGCTTCAATGCAGCAACAATGAAGATCAATCTTGAAGGTGTATCATACCATCTTGGTGCAGCAAGAGGCAGACTTGTAAATGCTGTTACAATGGCTAGCCAGATTGTATCTGCCCTTCCTCAGGCAGAGAGCCCAGAGGCAACAGATGGACGCTATGGCTATTATTGCCCACTCGAGCTTTCTGGAACAGGTACTAAGGCAACTCTTACAATTTTCATCAGAGATTTCGATTTGGATAGCTTCAACTACAGAATCGAGAGCGTTAAGTCAATCGTTAATGCAATCAGCCTTCTCTACAAGGGCAAGATTACTGTAGATACTCAGATCAGCTACCATAACATGGCTGAGGCTAATAAGAATAATCCAGAGGCTACAGAGGCTATCTTTGCTAGCGGCAAGAAGCTTGGCCTAAGCTTCGAGGAAGCTATCATCAGAGGTGGTACAGACGGTGCTAGACTCGCAGAAACAGGAGTTGCATGTCCAAATCTCTTCACTGGTGGCCACAACCTCCATTCACTCACAGAATGGGTAAGTGTTGAGTCTATGAACCACAGCGCAAACCTCGTACTTGGAATCATTGATTTCTGGACAGGTAGATAGTGAAAAAGCTTCTACTCTTTATATTCCTGATACTATCATTCAATCTCTTCTCAATGGATATTTCCTTTGAGGGAGATTTTCCTTTGCATGTACAGAACGCAATTAAAAAGGCTCTCGTTGCAAATACAGAGGGCCGAGGGGATGTTGATTACAAGGTTTCAAGCTATTCGGAAATAAGGGAGTATTCTCTATCTGGAAGCGTAGTCTACTTTACAGTTTCTTATGGCGGTGATGATTATCCAGTGACAGCACTCCACCAAGATGGCACGAGCTATGAAGCCTCCATCTATGATGCAATTGAGAATCTCCTCTACTATGAGCCACTGTTGCAGCAGGAAGGTGGAATAAGCTACATCTTCAAGAACAACTATTCTGTAGGGCATAGCAATGGCAATAAGAAGGGAACAACAGTCAAAGCTGTTGATTTATCAGGGAATGTAAGGGGTGTATTTGAATTAAAGGATAGCTACGAGGGCTATGATGTTCTAAGGCCTCTGTATCTAGATAGAGTTCTTCCTGGACTCAAGACAGAGAATATAAGCTCATCTAGATATGCACTGACTATTGCTTCCTCTTTGAAATTTGATAATTTCTCTTTTTGGGGAGAGTATGGATACACTAGCCTGATCTATCCAATGATAGTAAAGGGTGGTATGGGCATGAGCATCTCCAAGGGCTCTGCTTATGTCTTTGGATCAGTTGGCCTTGAGGGATATTTCTATCTTAACTCTGCTCTCCCGTCTGTAGGTTTTACACTTATTGAAGAGGGTAGAATCGGTGCGAATGCGTTTCTCACAATAGGTGTAGATAAAGGCTTTAGGCTTGATTCTCTCTATTCTGTGTTTTACGAACATAGAGCTACACCTTATCTTATGTGGAGGATTGGTTATTCTGTTCTTCCAGGTGCAAAAGCTGGTATATCATTGTCTATAGGAGGCTCATTCTGAAAAAGCTTGTAAGGATTCTTTCAATTCTTCTCTTGCTGGTTTCATGCAGCTCTATCGGAAAAAGAGCTGAGTATCCTGTATGGATTGATAGTGAGCCATCTGCCTATGGATATATTATCTTCATTGGTTATGGCGAAGGCCAGACTCAGAAGAATGCAAGAGACAATGCTTACGAAGATTCTCTCATCAAGATGGGACAGGAACTTGGATATGATCCAAGGGAATTCTATCTTCGAGAGCTTATTGCTTATGATGAGATTCCTGCTCTTGGATGCTCTGTCTTTGATTACTATGAAGAAGAAGTTAATGGCGTCTGGAGAAGCTGGGTAAGAATCGATTGCCAAGAATCTGTTCTTCTTGAGGCAAGAAGCGAAGAATACAGCAACCTTTTGGATAGAGAAGCAAGAATCTCAGTTATCCTGGATGAAGCTTTGTCTGAGTACCGTATCAATAGAGATGTTGGTGCAATCAACAAGATCTTGGAGGCTGTTTTAGTTTCTTTAGAGGGACCTGTCAACAATCCTTCATATACACCAAATGCGCTTATTGATAGAGCAATTGGATATGCAGAGCAGTTGCAAATCTCTCTGAGACATGAGTCTGATGATAATATCGAAGCCACTGTCAGAGTCTCTAGAACCAAGGGTTGGTTCTATCCTAGGGTCGAGGAGGCAATGGTTCTATCGACATATACAATTTTGACCAATAGCCAAGAATACGCAACTAGCACATATGTTTCAAAGACTAATGAAAATGGCGAGTTCCGCTTCTATTCGACAAGCCCAATCATCGTCAAGGATGGTAGGGTAGAGTTTTCAATTATCCTTGATGAGAACTGTGTAACTCAGATTAATGAATTAGATAGTGGACTGCTTAATTCTCTAATTTCAGTTTTGGATTCAAAGAAAGCCTTCTATGACTATCATGAGGAAGGTCATCTTGATAAGCAAAATACATTGATTGTCCTCTCTCAGGTTGATATCAATGGACGTACTCTTTCTGATGACACCTTCCGTGACACCTTCATATCCTTCTTGAAAGATGCAAAATCGGAGGGTTGGACCATCATAAAAGATACTAGCGATGCCGATGAGGATGAGCTTGTTGAGAGAATTGCAAACCTCTATCCAAATGTCGACAACATCATTATCTCCAGAATTGGAATAGTCGATGTTGCATCAAGTGCTATGCATAGCTTTGCAAAAACAGAGGGATATTCTCTGATTTACAAGAGAACAGATGACAGTCCTTTATCCCTCATCAAGAGCCAGCACTCCTTTGCATTCGGCGTTGCTGAATCATCGGAGGCAGCTCAGATTGATGGAGTCATAAATCAGGCTAGAATCAGTGCAAGCCTTCTTCTTGAAGTGCTTTGACGATAAGCTCTGGCTCATTTGTAATCACGATTGGAGCTTTGATTTCCAGCATTTTTCTTAAACTATCTTTTGTGTCTACTCCCCAAGGAACGATTGGATATTTCATCTTGCTATGCTTTTCTCTGGTAGCAATATCCCACTTTGGCTTGAGGTAATCAGCATGGA
>JAGBWX010000010.1 GCA_017629575.1 Spirochaetales bacterium
ATTAGGTTTTAGATTTCCATTTGTCGTTGTTACAGTTCCTACGATAGGTAGACCTGTTCTGTCCTCAACTGTAATACCCATGACCTGTACTTTTGAACCGATTGGAATCTCAATATAGTTTTCAGTCGTTGTTGATTCCAAAGAAGCTCCAATTCGTACAGCCTCAACGTGTCCTGCAATTACTTCAGAACCACTTAAAAGCTTTACTGTAAGAATATATGAACCAGCAGGAATGTTATCCTTGCTGAAAGCAAGCATACCATCTTCCCAGTAGAAGTCTGGATCCGTTAGAGGAATTGTTTCATTTGTTTTAACATTCTTAAGTTCAGCGTTGTAAGTTACCTCTCCAGCTCTATCTGGATCCCATACATAGTTGACAGCAAGCGAACCTGTTCCAGTGAGAGCATCTAAAGTCACAGTGATGTTGTTTGTGCCCCTTTGTACCTTGAATGTCTTTGTTCCTTCTGCAATGACAACGCCAGCGCTATTCTTTCCATATACGCTGATGGTGTAAGAGCCGATTACAAGATCATTGATTGTAACTGAGCTTGTCTGGTCTGTTCCCTTGATGTACATGTTGCTTGGAGTCTTGAGGATGTAGTCATAGCTAGCAATCTCCAAAAGCGCTGCATCTGAGCCAACAGGACCAAGGGTCCTTTCAATGTTTTCTCCCATAAAAGAGAGGTTAAGATTTCCCTTGCTTGTAAATGGTTCATCTGAACATGAAACAAATAAAGCAGCTACGATAAGCATGATGATTGGAATGTTTTTTCTTGTTTTCATTGCTTTCTCCTTGCTTTATCAACTTTGCAATGTGCAATTTTGTTTGCAAATTTCAGACTTTTTACAAGAAAAGCAGGAATAGTGATAATTTTGAACGCAAAAAGACAAATATGAATTTATTTAAAGAAAATCTTTGTGGTATATTTCCACATATGGAAAGCAAAATCAAATATGGTGAATTAAATCTATTCACAGCCGACGGCATCAATAATGCAGTGCTTCGAGCAAACATTGAAGATGGCACTTATAGCTATTCTTTCACAATTCAGACCGAGTCTCTTTACAGAATGAAATCTGAATCAGATAACAAGGCTGAGCTATTGATTGATGGTGCTTGGTATTATTTCACTGCATCTTGTCTTTCTAACTATCCAAATTGCGATGTAGAGTGCGTAATTCTAGAAAACAACAATAGAAAGTCTAGATATAGACTTAACTTTAAGCTCGATAAAATGGCACAGGATGCAAAAGCTGAGGGCTTAGCGCTTCTTTAAGTTAGGATTCCATTCTTCTTTGCCATCGAACATCTCATCACCCAAGAGCCTTTGGAGTGCAAGGTGTGCAATCATCTGTCCGAATATAGCTGTAACTGTTGGCAGGGATCCAAGAACAACGCGCTTTCTGCCCCTGTCGATCATTCTTTCAGCCTTGTCGTCATCCTCTGGATCGATATAGGTAAAATCAACTTTCTCTGGAGAGAATACACACTCGATACCGCGTTCAACACCACGCCTTCTAAGGCCTGATCTTACTTGCTTTGCAAGTGGGCATCCCCAAGTGTCCATGATATCTGAAAATCTGATAAGAGATGGATTTCTTCTGAGTGCTGCACCCATGCTTGAGATGATTGGGACATTATTCTTAAAGGCATCAGCCAAGAGATTTACCTTAGGGTTAAGGCTATCTATGCAGTCAAGAACAAGGTCTGCACCATCAAATAGCAAATGGTGGTTTTCCTCTGATAGGAAAACAGGGTAGGCTTCTACGATCAAGTCTGGATTGATATCCTTGAGCCTTTCCTCCATAACCTCAGTCTTAAGTCTTCCTACTGTCTTGTGAGTTGCAATGATTTGTCGATTGATATTTGTCTCAGAGATGGTATCGAAATCAAGAATCTTGATTCTACCAATTCCAGAACGAACAAGAGCTTCAGCTGCAAAGCCTCCAACAGCACCAACGCCAGCGACTGCCACAGTCTTCTTTTCAAGTCTTTCAAGGGCTTCTGAGCCAATAAATCTTTCTATTCTTAGAAACTGTTCCTTAACCATTCATATACTCCAGAAGAACCCTTTGAGACTCCATCTCAATGTCCTTTTCCAGTAATGAGGATAACTTAGAGTTCCATCTTTTTAAAGACATCTCTGCATCAATGCCTGTGTTCATGTCGCTTTCTGTGACAAAGGGGAGGGTTATTATCTTTTCGAAGGACTTTGCCTTCTCTAGTCTTTCTGAAATTGAGATAAGTCCACCAAGGGATAATATAGTCTTAGCTGTCTCATAGGAGCCTGTATAGCCATGGATTATAAAGCGCTTGATCTTCCTTTCCCTTATAATCCTTAAAAGCCTTTCTGTGTGCCCTACAGAGTGAAAGACAACGCACTTATCTAAAGGAATGGCTATATCTAATAGGGTATTTAAGATTTCTTCCTGTCTATCGACATCGAAATAACGCCTATCGAGCCCAACCTCGCCAAGGTGAAAGCCATCCTTGAGATAGCCCTCTAGAAGCTCTAGATTCTCGATATTCTCAGTAAAAGGAAGCTTTCCAACACCATGAAACAGATAGCCTTTTAAAGTTTCTGCCTCTTCTTTTGAAGGAATTGAGGCAGTGCATACAAAAGCATTGCTGAATAGTCTATCCATTGCATGGGCATGAGAATCAATCATGCTGTGATTCTAGCACATTATTCTGTCTTTGTTTTTTTCTTTCTCCAGCAATTACACTTTCAGCAATTATGAAGCTCATAATTCCTACTGCTGTGTTTGATAATGCTACAGTGATTCCGACAGACCTGTATCCGATATCTGTGAAATTCGTAAGAATGTACATAATAGGAACTCTAAAGACAAAGAGTCTGCAGAAATTGATCAAAAGAACAAGCTTAGTCTTTCCCATGCCAAGAATTACTGTCATTGCAGCATAAGATAGAGACAGAACAAGACAGCCCAGAATTTCAAAGGTGAATATATCTACAATCATCTGTTGGAACACAGGATCATATCCACCCTTTGTCATTGAGAATATCTTGGCAATAGGAGCCATCAAGAACTGGTAGAGGATAATTCCCAAGACGCCGATGATTGACTGAATGAGGATTATTCTTCTATAGAATTTGACAGCTCTGTCAAGTTTTCCAGCTCCATGAATCTGTCCCTCTAGAGATGTCCCTCCATCCTGGAACCCCATCTGTATTCCTGTTAAAAGACCAGACATGTTATTTGATATGCCACTGGCACCAACGGCATTTGTGCCGTAGTCCGCTGCCATAGTATTTACAATGGCCTTGCCATAAGAGAAGGCAATCTTTTCTGCCATTGATGGAAGCGAAAGTTTAATAATAGGGAGCCAAATATTCTTCTTGAATGTAATGTATTTATATGAGAATGAGAAAGCGTCATCATTCTTTGTTAAGTTTTTGATTGCAATTGTGAATAGTACGAGATAGCTGATCAATGTAGCTGTTGCAATCATTATGATTCCACCATTGAATACATATACGAAAATGGCTGTAAGAGTAAGCTTAATTAATATGATTAAAATATTTAACCTAAGAATTGCCTTTGAGTTTCCCCTTGCTCTCTCGATGGATATGTAGATTACATTGAAGAAGTTTATTACTGCAGCAAAAAGAATTATCGAGAAGTAAGTGGAGCCCAGGGTAATGAATGTCTCTGGAGTTCCTGCGCCCCTCAAAATAGCAGGAACAAAGGGAATCATTGCTAAAACAATTGCTCCAATGATAGCTGCAATGGCAACTAAGGTTGATAAGAGTCTCTTAACTTCCTCGTAGTATCCTGCACCATAGCGTCTGGAGATTAAGATTGAGCCTCCAACTGCAAGTCCATTTCCAATTGATGCAACAATATGGTTGATCTGTACAAAATAAACGACAGTGGAAACAGCCTCTGATGATATGTGGCTTGCCATCAGAGTATCTAGGATATTGAATAAGTTTGACAGAGTCTGGAAGACAGCAAGCGGAATACATACTTTCCAGATTGTAGATAAAATAGGGCCACTTAATACTTGTTCCCTGAATTTCTCATCTTTGGTGCTTAGTTTAACCATACTTGAATTTCATCATAAATTTCTAAAAATTTTTATATAAATATCTTACTAATTTGGATGAAATCTGTAATATTTTAAGATATGGACGAATATTTGTGTAATTATAGCAGACGACAGGGCTTTATCTCGATGCCAGAGCTGCATAGACATCAGGATTGTCATGAAATTTATTACCTTGCAACAGGAGAAAGAAGATTCTTTGTTGAAAATGATCTTCATCTTCTCAAGTCTGGCAGCTTTGTATTCGTCCCAGCTGGAATGCTTCATAGAACTACCTATGTAAATGACTCCATCCATGCAAGATACTATGCAAAACTTCCCGCATCATGGTTCGATGGCTTTGGCGATAAACTCCAAAATAGCTTTGTTGTAAATGACGGGGAAGAGCTAGAAGTTCTCTTTGCAGAGCTTCTCAGAGAGTATGAAAAGGATGATGCCTTAAGGAATATGGCATTCAGGGCTATTGCTTCAACAATCCTGGTGAAGGCACTCAGGCTCCAGAGCGAAAAGAAGGAGATGAGCACTGTTTCCAAGGCAGTTGAATACATTAGGAGAAACTTGGCCAATCCTTTGCAGCTAGAGGATATAGCTCACTCAATGAACCTAAGTCCAAACTACTTTTCAACCCTGTTCCATACAAGCACAGGAATGACTGTTGTTGATTATCTGAAACTAGCTAGAATCCATAAGGCAACAGGGCTCTTGGAGAGTGGGAATTACTCTGTTTCAGAGGTTGCTTCAATGTGTGGATTTTCAGATTCTGGATACTTTTCCGTCGTATTCAGGTCTATAATGAAGACAACACCATCTGTCTATAGGAAAAAGTTCAGGAAATAACTGTATATTACCAATTCTGCACTGATGGTTGATTGAATATTTTATACCCATTTGATATATTATCTAAGCCTCTTTATCCGGTGTATCCGGATCAGAAATTTAAAATTTTAGACCACAAGGAGGAATTCATGATCCAGAATTATGAGTTCACAGTCATCTTCGCAGCAGATGAAGAGAAGATGAAGGAGGGTCTTGCTCTCGTAGAGAAGACACTCGCAAAGTTTGGTGCAGATGTTACCAAGAAGGAAGATATGGGCGTTAGAAACCTCGCATATCTCATCAAGAAGGCAGACAAGGGTCACTACGTTTACTTCGAACTTCAGGCAGACACAGCATCTATCGTTGAAATGAGCAGAGAATTCCAGCTCTCAACTGCAATCCTTAAGTTCTTATTCGTTAACCCAGCAAGAATCTAATTAGTGAGGTAAGAGATGGCAGACATTAACTCCGTAACTCTAGTTGGTAGACTTACTCGCAATGGCGAATGCAAGTATACCCAAAACGGTGGAGCAGTTGTCCGTTTCTCATTAGCTGTCAACAGAGCAAAGAGGTCTCCAGACGGCAAGTGGGAAGAAGAGACTTCTTACTTTGACTGTGTTTATTTTGGCAAGGCCGCTGAAGCTGTAAATCCATATTTGGAGAAGGGCAGACAGGTAGCTATCCAGGGTGAGCTCAGACAGTCAAGATGGGAGCAGGACGGTGCAACAAGAAGCAGAGTCGAGATTTATGTCAATAATCTCAGCCTTGGACAGACTCAGGGTTCTGGAAGAGCAAATTACCAGCCAAGCGGCAATGCAGGCGGTTCATCCTTCCAGCAGAATATGAGTGCAAAACCTCAGTACCAGAGTCCAGTACCTGGTCCAGAGAATTTTGAGGACGATTCAATTCCGTTCTAATTAATTAAGGAGTAAAAAAAATGAGAGAAGATAATTTCAACGAAAACGCAGTTAAGGAAAGAAAGATGGGTGCCAGAAAGGCTGGCTTCAAGAAGAAGGTTTGTAAGTTCTGTCAGGGCTCAGCTCCAGCAGATTATAAGAACCCAGACATGCTCAGAAGATATATCACAGAGCGTGGCAAGATCCTTCCAGCAAGAATCACAGGCACATGTGCAAAGCACCAGAGAGCTCTTAACAGAGAAATCAAGAGAGCTAGAGTACTTGCATATCTCCCATTCGAGAAGAAGTGAGCTTAACTGATGGATGCCGCAGTAAATAACGGGGAGATTGAAAACGGGATTCGTGGTAAAGGCAGCATTAAGGAAGTATTGATTCTTCTATTAGCTAGTACTGTTTTGTATCAGTTGGGTCTTTCAGTTTTAGTCTATATAGCTCCGCTTATGACATATGCGGTAAAACACGGAAAATTAAAAGCAGCTCTCCTAATGCTGGTTGAGCTGCTCGTTATTTCCGGTATCGAGCTTATCAAGGGTGGAGTTCCTGAAATTGGAAACCCACAGAGTCTGATAAGCTTCGCACTTTGCTTATATTTCCCATTGTCGCTGTCAGCGGCTGGGATTGTATGGCTATATGCTTCTGGCAAGAGAGTGGCGCAGAGAATAGTTCTTTCTCTAATTCCATTTGTTGTCATAAGCGCAATTTACATAGTACCGTTTGCCGTAGATAGGGCGCTACTTGCAGAGACCTATAGTCTTTACAACGATGCGTTTGCCTCGCTAGTGGGACCAATTATGGAACCTTTGGTTGGCGAGTTTGACTGGAGCATAATGTTCACAACAGTCATGCTTACAATCTTTTCCATACTTCTTCCTACAATGGCAGTGGCAGTCTGTGCTACCTGTTTCATCTATGAGACAGCTAAGCATTCAAAAGAAAGCGGATGGGAAGAGAGAGTCAGAAGATTTTCATTTGGCTCAAATGCAATTTGGTTCCTGATTGGAGCTTGGGCATTGGTTCTTCTTAATTACTTTATATCTACGCCAGCATATGTTCCAGTGATCCTGCTGAACATTGCGCTCACTTCCGTAGTGCTGTTTGCATGTGAGGGCTTCTCAGTTCTTTATGTGAATGTATGGAAGAAGAGGCATGAGGTTAAGAGCATGCAGCTCTTTCTGGTGCTTGTAATTATTGCCATGCTGATCCCGGGATTAAATATTTTAATTATTTTCGGTCTTCCACTTATGGGAGTTCTCGAAAGCTTCTTCGATATGAAGAAGATTGGAGTAACAAATGAAGATTATTCTTAACAACGACGTTATCCACCTTGGTGAAGAAGGTGACGTAGTAGTAGTAAAGGACGGTTACGCAAGAAACTACCTCCTTCCTACTAAGCAGGCTGTTATCTACAACAAGGCTAACGCAGCACTTTTCGCTCAGAAGGCAGAAGTTATCGCAAAGAGAAAGGCAGAGAAGAGAGCAGAATCAGCTTCCCTCAAGGAAAAGCTCGACAACGTTGTTCTTACAATGGTTGTACCAGCTGGCGACTCAGGCAAGCTCTTCGGTTCTGTAACATCACTCATGGTACAGGAAGCTCTTGCTAAGGAAGGCTTCGAAATCGAAAGAAAGAAGCTCGACGTTCCTTCACACCTCATCAAGATGACTGGTTCTTACTCAGTAACAGTTCACCTCTATGAGAACGCTCTTTCACACATCAAGCTCGAAGTTGTTAGCGAAGCTCAGGTAAAGGCAGCACAGAAGAAGGCTGCTGAAGAAGCTGCAGCTGCAGCAAAGGCAGCAGCAGAAGCTGCAAAGGCTGCTGAAGAAGCAACAGAAGCACCTGTAGAGGGTTAATTTATGGCAGAGCCAAAGAATAACGATATTGGCAGGATGCTGCCACATAACGATGATGCCGAAAAGGCTATTCTTGGGGCTCTGCTTCTAGATCCAGAGGCCTTTGACCAGATATCTGGTAAGATAAAGGCCTCTGATTTTTATCAGAGGGGACATTCTATAATCTTTGAAGCAATCTCTTATTTGAGAGAAGGCACCTTAGATTATATAACCCTCGTTGATTACCTTTCAAAGAATGGAGATCTTGAGAAAGCTGGTGGCGTTGGTTATATCGCTGAGCTTACAAACCAAGATACCATCGTTAATCATATTTCAAACTATGCCGAGATTATCAAGGAAAACAGCAGAAGAAGACTGATGTATCAGCTTGCAACAAAGCTTACTCAGGATGCTTTCGATAAGTCTGCAGAAATCAAGGATTGCCTTGATAATGGAGCTGCTGAACTTACAAATCTCTATCTTGAGATGGATGAAAGCGGCATAGACTACTCACTTTCAAATATCGTTGAACAAGCATTTGACAGAATTGTTGCCAAGATGAATGGAGAGCTTGATGATAAGCTTGAGACAGGCTTCTCAGTTCTCGACAAGTACTGCAATGGTGGTCTTTCCCCTGAAGACTATGTAATTGTAGCTGCTCGTCCATCTATCGGTAAGACTGCTTTTGCTATCTCAATGATGCTCAATATGATTAACAATGGAAAGAAAGTTGCTTTCTTCTCCCTTGAAATGCCAGGCGCTAAAATCGCAACAAGAATGCTCTCAATGGATAGTAAGGTTCCAGCTAGCAAGATCAATACTGCTAGATTTATCGATGATGAGTATCAGCGTGTTATGAACTCTGCAGATAGACTCTTCTCAAAGGGAAACCAGATGTTCATCGTAGACGTTGCGAATATCTCCCTGACAGACTTGAGAGGTAAGGCTAGACTTATCCATAAAGAGCATAAGCTTGATTGTATCGTAATCGACTACATTGGCCTCATCTCGCTTTCAACAGGCAGATCTGATATGCCTAACCATGAAAAGGTATCTCAGATTTCTAAGGGTCTCAAGTCTCTTGCAAGAGAACTTAAGATTCCTCTTGTAGTTCTATGTCAGGTATCAAGAGATAGTGAAGAGAGAGCTCCAATTCTTTCAAATTTGAGAGATTCAGGTTCTATCGAGCAGGATGCTGACGTAGTTTGCTTCTTGCACAGAAAGAGAAATCTTACTGAGGAAGAAAAGCTAAAGAACGCAAAAGACTCTGATGGCAGAGCGTCTCTCCAGGTTACAAAGCTTATTGTTGCCAAGAACAGAGATGGTGAAACTGGTGAGTTTAAGATTGGTTTCCACGATCAGCTTACAAGCTATGTAGACATTGACCAGAGCCATGAGTTCGTTGAGCCTACTTCTCCTGAGAAGAAGAGATAATACTCTTTAATAGTACTTTTTAAAACGATATGTATTAATAATCACTATTTTTCTCTTGATTTATATAAAGAGAAAGAGTATTTTTTAAATCAATTTAAATCATAATTTTTAATTAATTTTGTTTTTTATATTCTTTCAAATAAAAGCAATGGAGAACATATGAAGAAGATTTCAGCGATTTTATTGGTAATTTTATGTGTTATCACACTCACATCATGTGCTAGCGTTGGATATGAAAAGGCACCATCATGGCTTAGAGGAAAAACTTGGACAGGATATAACACTTATATTTACGAAGATGAACTCATTACAGAAGATTATAGCTTTACATTCTATAATGATGGTACATTCCGAATAGAAGATCATTTTGAAGAATTACCAGAAGGTATGATTATAAATACTTCAAACAATTCAAATACATATCAGATTAATTTTGTTGGTCCTTTTGAATACGAAGGTGTTATTGAAAATATTGAAGCTACATTTACATTCAAAAAGGTTTCTGATTATGAATGTGAGTATAATTCAATGTTTAAGAGTAGCTCAGTTCCTACTCCTTATTTCGATAGTGTAACATTGCATGCAAACTAAAAATAGATATTACTCAGTGATATCAACAAAACAAGGAGTTTAGATTATTCTAGACTCCTTTTTTTAAGTTATGATGGATTGTTTTATATTGACTAAATTGGCAGATAAGAAAAGCTAAATTAGGTTTATTATATCCATTAAATACATAATAGCTATGATAAGGTATCCAATAACCATTCCTGTGATTTGAAGAAGAAGATAGGTCTTTGGTTTAAGGGTACCTTTTTTCAACATCTCTGCAAATGTAATAACCATCTGTCCACCATCAAATGTTGGGATAGGAAGAAGATTTCCAACACATATTGAAATAGAAACGATTGATAGTAGATACAAAGTTGATCTAAAGCCACTGTTTGTTGATGTTTGGAATGCTAGTGTAGATATCTCGCCAAAGCTTGAAGCAGCTTTCATAGGACCTACTATTACATCCTTTAGGGCTGTTAGATCAAATGAGAATAGAGCTCCCAATGCCTCAAGTGTTGTCTTAAACATCTTAAATGCCTCTGAAATACCGTATGTGAGAAAATTAAAATCTTCTCCATATTTTCTTAAGTCACTCTTCCAAGCAAATGGCAGCTTGCCATCTTTTGCTTCATATTTGAAAGTCTTTCCATCTCTCAAGATAGTTAAACAGATGTTGCTGTCTGTAATTGAGTACAAATCTAAAACATACTCAATGTCTTTGTTATTTGCCTCTATGATTCTGTCTCCAGGCATAAGCTCTGGAACGATTGACCTTCCAATAACGGGCTCCTGAAGCATTGTAATTCCATAGATGTAACTTTCTCCATTTTCGAATGGATAAAGCGTTACAGCCTTTATTTCGCCGTCTCTGAGTACTTCTATATCAACAGCTTTTCCATTGTTGCTTTGAAGATACCTTTCAAACTCCTGATAGTCCTTAAAACCTAGGACTAGGTCTCCTTTTTCTACCTCAGGCTGGTCAATGCTAATAGAAAAGAGAGAAGGATAGTCGCTGCTTGATGCGATTATTGCAGGATCAGATAATCTTTCTACCGGAATCAAGGCCGCAATTGTCACTAAGATTGCTGTAAGGATGAAGTTTGTAAGAGGACCTGAAAAGTAGATCAAAAATCTAACGAATGCAGATGATGAGAAATATGATCCTTTTTCTGTTATTTCAAGATCTTCCTTGTTGTCTCTTAATGCTTTTGTTAGGTCCATTGATCCCTTCATTCTGCAATAACCGCCAAAAGGAATCATAGAGAATCTAAATTCTGTGTTTAGTCCGTGAATGGAAAATAGCTTGGGTCCAATTCCGAATGAAAGAACATCTACATCGACTTTCATAAAGCGTGCTGTAATAAAATGGCCAAGCTCATGGAGAAACAAGACAATGCCAATACCTAAAAGACCTGGAATAAGAAGACTTAGGTAGTTGATCAAAGCTTGCATATCGCCTCTTTTGCAAGCATTCTTGCATGAGTGTCGTTATCGCAAACCATTTCAAAGTTTATTGAAGGAATGGAGTAATCGAAGGAAAGGACATAATCAGTAACTCTAGAGATATCATCGAAGGATATCTCTCCATTGATGAATGCCTCAACAGCAACTTCATTTGCTGCATTGTAGGCAATAGGGTAGCTACCTTTCTTTTCAAGCACATCAAAAGCTAACTTGAGCATCTTGAACTTTTCAAAATCTGGCTTTTCAAATGTCAGTGTAAGGTTATCAAAAGAAAGTGGTCTTACAACATTCAAAAGTTCAAGGTGCTTATCTGAAATAGCAGCCATGATTGGCAGCGTCATATCTGGTGGTGACATCTGAGCATATACGCCACCTTCTTTTGTTCTGATCATTGAGTGAATTACTGATTGTCTATGTACAGTTACTTCAATGTTTTCTTTTTCAAATCCAAATAGATAGTGAGCCTCTATGACTTCTAGCCCCTTGTTTGCTAGAGTTGCAGAATCGATGGTTATCTTTCTGCCCATCTTCCAAGTAGGGTGCTTAAGTGCATCTTCAAGCTTTACGTCTTTTGTATCTTTTCTGTCAATAAAAGGACCACCAGAGGCTGTAATAACCAAAGAAGATGCTTCATGGCCTTCTAATAGGTGATAAATAGCACTATGCTCGCTGTCGACTGGAATAATTCTTCTTCCTAAACTCTTTGCCATATCGAAGAGGAATGCTCCTCCCATTACGACAGATTCCTTATTTGCAAGCGCAACATCTTTGCCGCTTTTTAAGCACTCAAGCGTTGCAAATAAGCCATCTGAGCCAGCAATTGCATTGAGTGCGATATCTGCATCAATTGAGTGAATAAAGGATGAGATTTCTTCTTTTGTCTTACCACTAAGGCAAATATAAGGGATATCTCCGAACTCAGAGGAAATTTCCTTTGCTTTTTCTTCATTTGAAAAACAGGAAATAGCTTTGATTTCTATGCCAGGATTTGATCTTCTTATCTCATTGAGACAAGTAGTTCCTATAGAACCAGTCGCTCCAAGTATCAGAAGAGATCTCATTTATACTCCAAGAAATATCTCAACAAGAGCTATGTAGATAGGACCTGCAATCATGAGAGAGTCAAGTGAATCAAGCATTCCTCCTCTGCCAGGAACAGCAACACCGCTGTCTTTTACTCCTGCTGATCTCTTGAATGTAGATTCAATCAAGTCACCAGTACAAGCAAAGATAGATGTCATAAGTCCAATGATAACACCCTGCATTGTTGAGAAATGATAGACATCAAATAGAGTAGGGGCTAATGCACAGAAGATAGTTGGAATTGCAATTCCTCCAATGAAGCCAGCAAGAGACTTGTTTGGACTAACTTTGAAGATTCCCTTATTGTTTTTTCCAAATGCCATACCTGTGAAATATGCAAATGAATCTGTGCCGAATACAAGAGCAAAATAAAGTACGATATATGCTGTTGATTCAGGCAAGAAGAGAATCTTTGTTACAAGGGCTGTGAAAAAGCCTGGATATATTGTTGCAAGAGTTGTTCTTGCGGATTTGTCGAGTGCTGATGTGAAACCATCTTCAGGGCTCTTGAATATTTCAACCATGAAGCCGATTCCGATAATTATAGCAAGGGTAAAAAGAACCAAACCTTCTTCCTTGTAAAATACCTGATCAATATATTCAGCAAGTGGAAGAAGAACTGAAAGATAAGCAGCATTGCCAACTGGTCCTTTCTTTGAAAGAATGTTTTCTTTCATTTCATAGGTTCCAATTACAGTTACTGCAAGAATTACTATAAAAAAGCAAATATGATTATGTTCTGCGAACAATAAAATAGACGCAACAATTAGAGGAATTCCAATTAAGGCCGTAATGAGCCTCTGCATCAATGAAGATTTCAAATCTATTTTACCTCACCAAATTTTCTAATTCTTTTGTTGTAATCGCTTACAATTTGGGTAACCATTGATTCATCCCAATCTGGCCAAAGCTTATCATAAAACCCAAATTCTGCATAGTTTGACTGATATAGCATGAAGCCTGAGAGGCGATTTTCACCTGCGCTTCTACCGATGAAATCAGGTGAAGGAACAAAAGGATTGTCAAAATATCTAGAAAGTGTTGATTCTGAAAAATCTGACTCTCCAGCTTCAATGGCTTTCTTGATGGCTCTGTTGATTTCATCATGGCCGCCATAATTCAATGCAAGCTGAACGATGAGTTTATCGTTGCCTGCTGTTTCCTTAACAGCTTTATCCATTGCATCAAGGTCTTCCTGTGGTAGGTTTTCTCTTGATCCTAGGTGCAGAATTCTTATGCCATTCTTATTTGCCTCAGGAATCTGCTTAACTGTTTCTTTAGCAAAGAGACCCATTAGGTAATCTACTTCACCCTTGGGTCTCTTCCAATTTTCTGTGGAAAAACAATATAGGGTGAGGTACTTGATCCCATTCTCGATACAGCCTTTCATGACCTTAACAGCAGCTTTGCCGCCTTCCTTGTGGCCTTCAGTCCTTTCGAGACCTCTCATTTTAGCCCAACGGCCATTGCCGTCCATAATAAGAGCTAAGTGAACAAGTTCCTCACTCATAATTAGATTTCCATAATTTCTTTTTCTTTTGCTTCAGCTACCTTGCCGATTTCAGCGATTGCAGCGTCTGTGAGCTTCTGAATCTTTGACTCGCCATCCTTCTGCTGATCTTCTGAAATCTCAGATGCCTTCTGGAGCTTCTTGAGATCTTCCATTGCATCTCTTCTAACGTTTCTAACCGCAACCTTTGCACCTTCAGCGCTAGCCTTAGCCTGCTTAGCAAGTTCCTTTCTTCTATCCTGTGTGAGTGGTGGGAAGTTTACTCTGATAAGCTTTCCATCATTGTTAGGATTGAGTCCAAGTTCTGACTTCTGAATTGCCTTTTCAATTGCTGAAAGAACTGTCTTGTCCCATGGCTGGATTACAACGAGTCTAGCTTCTGGAACTGAGATTGATGCAACCTGTGAAAGAGGAGTCTCTGCACCGTAGTAGTCAACCTTGATCTTGTCAAAGAGTGCTGCTGAAGCTCTGCCTGTGCGGAGATTAGCATAATCAGATGAGAGAGAAGCGATACACTTCTTCATCTTCTGATCGCAGTTGTTAATAACATTCTGCATGCTTTAGCCCCCTATTAGTTAACACCTGCCTGGTATACGCCATAAGCTGTAAGCTCAAGGTTTGCACCAGCTGCCTTTCCTGCGTTCTTGAGTGCCTGTGCTACTGAGATTGAATCATCCTTAACATAAGCCTGCTCTGTGAAACAGATTTCCTTGTAAAGCTTGCTGAGCTTGCCTCTTACGATGCCTTCCTTAACCTTTTCTGGCTTTGCTGCCATCTTTGGATCTGTGTCAACCTGCTTCTGGAAGATTTCGAGCTGTTCGTCTTCGTATGCCTTGTCAACGCTTTCTGCGTTAAGGTAAACAGGCTTGAAAGCTGCTGCGTGGAGAGCGAGGTTGTGAGAAAGATCCTGTACCTCTGCGTTCTCGAATGCTGCTGTGTTGTCTGAAGAAAGAACTACTGCTACTGCTACGTTGCCTTCGCCGTGGATGTAGCCAGCTGCTGACTGGTTTGCACCAAGTTCGATAACTGTGAACTTAACGAGGTTCATGTTTTCCTTGATGATAGCGATGAGGCCGTCAACCATTGACTTGAGCTCTTCGTTTGGTTCTGTCCAACCGTTCTTGATGATTGCGTCACACATATCTTCGCCAAGCTTTGCGAAGTCTGCGTTCTTTGCTACGAAGTCTGTTTCGCATGAGAGGGAAAGGAGTACTACCTTGCCGTCTGCAATCTTAACGAATACTCTGCCGTTCTCAGTTGCTCTGTCCTGTCTCTTTGCTACTGCTGCAAGGCCCATTTCCTTGAGGATCTTCTCAGCCTTAGCGAAATCGCCTTCAGCTTCTGTGAGAGCCTTCTTGCAGTCCATCATACCAGCGCCAGTAACATCTCTGAGCTTCTTTACATCTGCTGCGCTAATTGCTGCCATTTTGTAACTCCTTAATAATTATTTGTTGAAGTATGTCTCTTCGTCATCTTCTGCAACTTCTTCAGCCTTGTCGTTTGTTGGCTCATAGTTGTCGTAGTCGATAACTTCTGACTTTGCTGCTACCATTTCTTCGTCTTCGTCATCAAGTGACTCTACGATCTGGATGCCAGCTTCTGAATCTGCATCGATAACTGCATTAGCAATGATCTCTGTGAAGAGAGAGATTGCTCTGATTGCGTCGTCGTTGCCAGGGATTGGATATGTGATGTCTGTTGGGTCACAGTTTGTATCAACAACTGCGATAACAGGAATGCCAAGTCTCTTTGCTTCTGCTACTGCGAGAGCTTCCTTCTTTGTATCGATGATGAAGAGTGCGCCTGGAAGGTCCTTCATATCCTTGATACCGCCGAGGTTCTTCTCGAGCTTTGTCTTCTCCTTAGTAAGGAGAGCGATTTCCTTCTTTGTGAGGGATTCGAATGTGCCATCTGCTTCCTGTCTCTCAATCTTCTTGAGCTTAGCAATGGATTTCTTGATTGTTGAGAAGTTTGTGAGCATACCGCCAAGCCATCTGTTGGATACGAATGGCATGCCGCATCTCTTTGCTTCTGTTTCGATAGCCTGCTGTGCCTGCTTCTTTGTGCCAACGAAAAGAACTGACTTGCCGTTCTTAACCTGTGCTCTAACTGCTTCATAAGCCTCTACGATACAAGCTGAGGTCTTCTGAAGGTCGATAATGTGAATGCCGTTTCTCTGTGTGAAAATGAAACGACCCATCTTTGGATTCCATCTCTTTGTCTGATGGCCAAAGTGAACGCCTGACTCGAGCAGGCTCTTCATTGTTACTACTGCCATAGTAGCATCTCCTTACGCGCGGCACTTAGTGCCCCATCTCTATATCTCACTCATACGAGCGGAAATTTACTGTGTAAAAAACACAGCACTCTAAATATAACAATTAATAAAAGATTAGTTCAATATCAGGGTCTTAAAATAGTTTGAAAAAAGTTAAACATTTGATAATTTGTAACTTTTTGTCGTCTTTATTGTTTAATAAGCGTGTCGATTATGAAAACTATATAAAATTTGTTCAAAAAGTTCGGCAATAGACTATAATTATTATTGATTAACAAGACGGATTACGTAGTGATGATAAAAACTTTGGAGGTAAACAATGAAAAAGCATATTCTAGCTATTTCAATTATAGTATTGATGCTTTTTGCATCTTGTGATGGAAATATGGTTTCCATTATGGAAAAGTTCGGTGACAATGTTGTTTCTGAATATGTTCCAGAGCAGACAGTTGGAAATGATGCACCAGCTAAGGAAGATGCATCAAATGCTGTTATTGGTCAGTTGGTTATGGCTAATGGTGGTTCAGTAGGCGGAGAGTTTGTTTCTGGTGTTTCAAGTGCAGATAAAGAAAATCTGCAGGAACTCAAGAAGAATAACCCTGATGCCATTGAAGCAATGAAGAATACTCCAGCAACAGAAAAACAGATGGAGTCTGCAGAGGCAGTTCTCAATACAGCAGGTACTTTGAATGCTGTATTGGATTCCTTAGGTGATATTTCTCAGGTCGATATGCCAGAAGAAGTAAAAGAACTCGTAACTGGAATTGTAGATTCAATCAATAACGTTGCTTCTAAGGCAGCTCCAGATGCAGAGCCTCTTACTCAGGCTGATGTTGTTGGTATTCAGGCTGTTGCAGGTCTTGTAAATGATCTTGCTACATGTATCCCTGAAGATGACCCTATCATCATTGGCGAGGGTGAGAATGAAAAGACTGTTACTTCTCAGGATGTTCTTCAGGTAGTGCTTTCTGGTGGACAGGGAGCTTCTGCAAATGGTGTTACAGCTGAAGATCTTGGAACTCTTATTCAGGATGAAGAGGCTAAGGATGTTGTAGATAATCTTGTTTCTTCTGTAACAGAGAATATTTCTATTATGGAAATGATGGGAATGACCAATGGTGTTAATGTTGAATCACTCATCACAGGTCTCCTTGGTTTTGGTAAGTAAGGAGGTATTGAAATGAAGAAATTATTGGTTCTTATTATTGCAATTGCTATGGTTTCAAGCATCTATGCCGCTGATTTGAATCCTGCAACAAATAATGCTTTTGCTAAGGTCTCTACTATTGGTTCTGTGATTGATGCTAGAACTATCGCAATGGGCGGTGCTGGTCTTGCTGATGCCAATAACTATCAGTCTCTTTGGAATAACCCAGCAAGACTTGGTGAGAAGAATATTCAGTTCTCACTCCCAGCTGTTGGTATAACATTGTACAACACACTTGAAATTGCAAAGTCTTTGCCAGAGTCTGGAGATGTTGATACAGATACAATCATCAATGCTGCTCTCAATTCTCTTACAACAGGTTATGGAAAGATTATAGATATGGATGCTCAGGTTAGCTTTACAGCTGGCGGATTTGGTCTTGGAATAAGCACAAAGAACTCCATCTATACATATGCACCTCTTACTTCCTCAGGTGGTGTAAATTCTAAGTTCTATGACGCAATGTCTGTTAATGCTTTGGTTGGCTATGGCTACAAGTTCAATCCAAATGGTCTATTCTCTGTTTCTGTTGGTGCTTCTGTTGGTGCTTCTGCCCTTATCTATACAGATTTAATTGGTGCAAGCAACCTCACATCAATTCTTAACAGCGATGAAGCAATTAATCAGATAATTGATAAGACTCCTTTGGCATTTGGTTATTCTATTCCAGTCAAGGCAGCTCTTTCTTTGGATATGCCTCTTGGACTCTCAATCAGCACAGTTGCTAAGATCAACAATGCATATTCAATGTACTATGCAGAAAACAAGAGTGCTTTTGAAAATGAAAATGCTTCTTTTGATGAGTTTAAGATTGATGTTCCATTCACAATTGATGCAGGTGCAGCATGGTCAATTAATTTCCTTGGAAAATTCTTAAGACCAGTTATTGCTGTTGATGTAGTTGATGTTGTAGGTCTTGTTCAGTCCAAGGATTTCTCTAAGGAAAACCTCTTCAAGCACGTTAAAGCTGGTGCAGAAATCAGAGGCCTCTGGATTCTTGATGTTAGAGCTGGTTTAAACGAAGGTTACTGGACAGCAGGTGCAGCAGTTGATTTGGGTATCATCAACCTTGAAGCTGCTTATCACTGGCAGGAAATGGGTGCAAATCTCGGTCAGAAGGGCGTTGATGCACTTACAATTAAGGCAAATATCGGTTGGTAATATAACTAATCTTTAAAGGTCTTGGGCAGTTCATATGAACTGCTCTTTTTTTATTTAGAGATCAAAATGAAATAACATTATCCATGATTCTCAAAAGTAAGTTGCATTTGAAAGGTTATGAGTATGCTATTGAATTGATTATCAAGTTTATAACTTCAAACAATAGCTTATTGTTTTATTTGTAAATTAAATTGTGGTATCATTCGAACTATGGAAGATAAGAATATTGAAGCTAATCTTGAAATTGAAGAAGAGATTAAGGGCTGTGCCTGGGATCCTGAGGATGGAATTGTCCTTGAGTGGTGGGGTAGAGCAGAAGGCCTTTCTGATGAGCAGTAGCTTCTCCCATTTATACAAACATTATTGATTATTCCTTTAATTGAAAAGATATAAATAAACTATCATAACCTAAATGAAACTACAAAAAGAAAGCTGCACCGAAGTGCAGCTTATATATTTATTAGTGAGATTTAGCAGTTACCATCTCTCATGCTTGATGCCATGAGTCTGATAGCGTTGATGTTAATGAAGCCCTTACAATCGATTGGGTGATAACCACCAGCCTTATCCATTGAACCGAGTTCTTCGTTGTAGAGTGAGCAAGGTGAGCTGATGCCAGCATTGATTACATTACCCTTGTAGAGAGCAACCTTAGCTGTACCTGTTACGTTCTTCTGGCTTACATCGAAGAGAGCAGTAAGCATGTTGAACTCTGGAGCGCCCCAGTAGCCATTGTAGATAAGCTCAGCATACTTTGGAGAAAGCATATCTCTAAGGTGCATAGCTTCCTTATCCATGCAAAGGCCTTCGAGGTTGTGGTGAGCCTTCCAAAGAATCTCACATCCTGGTGTCTCGTAAACGCCGCGTGACTTGATTCCGATGAATCTATTCTCAACGAGGTCAACTCTTCCGATACCATTGTCATGACCAACCTTATTGAGGTAGAGAATCATTTCAAGAGGATCTGTTACAACTGTGCCGTCGTTTTCGTTCTTTACTGATACTGGGATACCATCCTTGAACTCAAAAGTGAGAAGTGTTTCTTCTTCTGGAGCATTCTTTGGAGATACTGTGAGGTTGAATACATCTTCTGGGCATCTGAGTGATGGATCTTCGAGGATACCAGCTTCATGTGAGATGTGAATGAGGTTCTCATCTTCTGAGTAAGGCTTCTTGATAGATGCCTTTACAGGGATGTTATACTTTTCAGCATAGTTGAACATGTCTGTTCTGCCTTCGAACTGGCTGAGCCATTCCTCATCCTTCCATGGGCTGATGATCTTAACATCAGGCATGTTCATGTAATATCCGAATTCGAATCTTACCTGGTCATTACCCTTGCCTGTAGCGCCATGTGCAACATACTTTGTTCCTTCCATCTTTGCAATTTCAATGTGCCTCTTTGCAATGATAGGACGAGCAATTGATGTACCGAGCATATATGTGCCTTCGTAAATTGCATTAGCCTTGAGTGTAGGGAAGATGTAGTCAGTAACAAGTTCTTTCTTGAGATCTTCTACATATACCTTGCTAGCACCTGTTGCGTATGCCTTTTCCTTGATTGCCTCAAAGTCTTCGTTCTGACCAACGTCAGCCACGTATGCAATAACGTCAAAGCCCTTGTTTGCAAGCCACTTAAGGATAACTGAAGTATCCAAACCACCTGAATATGCTAAAATCACTTTTTCTTTTGCCATTTTGATTGTCTCCTTCGACAGTTAATGATTTTGCATAAAAATTAAAAAGATTCAAGATATTTTTGTATTTTTATTCATAAAATATCATCATTTTAAGGAAATTAATGAATATTAAAGGAATATTGAGTCGTTCGGATATTTGCTATTCCTTGCATTATATGAATATATTAATTAATTAAAATATAGATTTAAAAATTAATAAAAAAACCCTGCTGAACTTTTGCCAGTCAGGGTATTTGTCACAGCC
>JAGBWX010000108.1 GCA_017629575.1 Spirochaetales bacterium
CATATCTCTCAGCATCCCTTAGGGAGCTTTTGTAAGGAGTAATCGTGGCAGAGTACTACTACTTTGTTGCTTCTCTTCCTTCTGTTTGGATGGATAAGGAGGCACCAATCACTTATAAGGAATTCATGAGACAGGCTAAAGAGCAGATGTCTAAGAAGGACTATAAGGATTTGGAGCTTGTTTCCTTCACTCCAGAAGAGGGAAATGCATCTAGTAAGATTGCACGCGAATGGTATTCATTCAGCTACACTCTTTCAGAGATGATCACAGAAGAGAGAGCAAGAAGACTAGGCCTCGAGAATAAGGAATACAAAGCTAGATGCGAAAAGGACAAGGCAATTGAGGACAAGGTAAAGAAACTTGTCGATAACCCAGATCCTTTAGAGGCAGAGAAAGAGATTCTTTCTCTTTACTTTGATTTCCTCGATAAGCATCAGGTTGCATCTCCTTTCTCAACAGAGGCTCTGATGATTTATGGTCTGAAGCTTCAGATCAAAGAAAAGGTAAAGGGATTCAAGCGTGACAAGGGCAGAGCTGAATTCGATCGCCTTTTTGCGAATATACAGAAGGAAATTTTCCATAAGGAGTAAATATGTCAGTAAATACCGGCCATGTAACTGGCGTTAACGGAAACATGGTCAATGTTGCTTTTGATGACTCAGTTATCAAGAACGAAGTTGGATACATTATTGTAGGCAACGAACGTCTTAAGAGCGAAGTCATCCGTGTTAACAACGGTGTAGCCAGCGTTCAGGTTTATGAACCAACAGGCGGCATTGCTGTAGGAGACAAGGTTGAGTTCACAAATGAACTTTTGTCTGTAGAGCTTGGCCCAGGCCTTTTGACTCAGGTTTTCGATGGTCTTCAGAACCCACTTCCTGAGCTTGCAAAGGATTGCGGCTTCTTCTTAAAGCGTGGTGTTTACCTTGATGCTATCCCAAATGATGAATGGGAGTTCACAGCTCTTAAGAAGAAAGGTGATAAGGTTGTTGCTGGCGATACCTTCGGAACAGTTCCAGAAGGTCTCTTCACTCACCAGATCATGGTTCCTTTCCAGCTTCCTGGCGTTTGGACAATCGCAGAAATCAAGAATAACGGCAAGTATAAGGCTAGAGACATCATCTGCGTTATCGAGAACCAGAAGGGTGAGAAGAAAGAGCTTTCAATGATCATGACTCAGCCTGTTAAGGTTGCTATCAAGGGTTATGAGGAAAGAGTAAGACCAGATGAGACAATGGTCACAAAGATCCGTATCATTGATACATTCCTCCCTGTAGCTAAGGGTGGTACATATTGTACTCCTGGACCATTCGGCGCTGGTAAGACTGTTCTTCAGCACATGACATCTAGAAATGCTGACGTTGATATCGTAATCATCGCTGCATGTGGTGAAAGAGCTGGTGAGGTTGTAGAAATCCTTAAGGAGTTCCCAGAGCTCCAGGATCCAAAGACAGGCAGATCTCTCATGGAGAGAACTATCATCATCTGTAACACATCTTCAATGCCAGTTGCTGCTAGAGAAGCATCAGTATATACAGCTGTAACAATGGCTGAATACTATAGAAACATGGGCTTGGATGTTCTCCTCCTTGCTGACTCAACATCTCGTTGGGCACAGGCAATGAGAGAGATGAGTGGAAGACTTGAGGAAATCCCTGGTGACGAAGCATTCCCAGCATACCTTGAATCAAGAATTGCAGAGTTCTATGAAAGAGCAGGTAAGGTAAGACTCAGAGATGGTCGCTACGGCTCTGTTACAATTGGCGGATCAGTATCTCCAGCTGGCGGTAACTTCGAAGAACCTGTTACACAGGCAACTCTCAAGGTTGTAGGCGCATTCCACGGACTCTCAAGAGAAAGATCAGATGCTAGAAAGTACCCAGCTATCGATCCACTCGATTCATGGGCAAAGTACAAGGGCATCATCGAGGCTGAAAGAGTTCAGAAGGCATTCAACTATGTAAAGAGATCAGCTGAAGTTAACCAGATGATGAAGGTTGTTGGTGAAGAAGGTACATCACTTGACGACTACATCGTTTATCAGAAGGGTGAATTCGTTGACTCAGTATATCTCCAGCAGAACTCATTCGACCCAGTTGACGCAGCTGTTACTGTAGATAGACAGAAGGAAGTATTTGACGTTCTTGAATCTATTCTCAACGCTAACTTCCAGGTTGAAGACAAGAAGGATGCTAGAAACTTCTTCAACGAGCTCAGACAGAAGTTCCTTGACTGGAACGGCGCAGAAGAGGGTACAGCCCTTTATAGAGAAAGAAAAGAAGGCGTTCAGGCATTCTTTGAGGCTAGGAGAAAATAATGCAGAAGGTTTATACAAAGATTGAATCAATCATCGGCAACGTTATTACAGTTAAGGCTGATGGTGTAAAGAATGGTGACCTTGCTGAGATTACTACTTCTACAGGAAAGAGCTTTGCTAACGTTATCAAGCTTGATGGTGACATTGTTTCACTTCAGGTATTCGCAGGTGCTCAGGGTGTTTCAACTGGTGACAGCATCAGATTCTTAGGCGTTCCAATGAGAGTTAGCTACTCAGACGACCTTTTAGGAAGAGTATTCGACGGTGCTGGCGTTCAAAGAGACAACGGTCCTGCTCTCACAGATAACATGATTGAAATTGGTGGTCCTTCAGCTAACCCAGCTAAGAGAATCATCCCAAGAAACATGATCCGTACTGGTATCCCAATGATTGACGTATTCAACACACTCGTTGAGTCACAGAAGCTTCCTATCTTCTCAATCTCAGGCGAACCATACAACGAACTCCTTGCTAGAATTGCTATGCAGGCTGAAGTTGACATCATTATTCTTGGTGGTATGGGTCTCAAGTATGATGACTACCTTTTCTTCAAGGATACACTCGAGAAGTCAGGCGCTCTCTCAAGAACAGTTATGTTCGTTCACACAGCATCTGACCAAACTGTAGAATGTACACTCGTACAAGACCTTTCACTTGCAGTAGCAGAACGCTTTGCTCTCGATGGCAAGAAGGTTCTCGTACTTCTTACAGATATGACAAACTTTGCTGACTCCTTGAAGGAAATGGCAATTACTATGGACCAGGTACCTTCAAATAGAGGTTACCCAGGCGACCTTTACTCACAGCTCGCTTCAAGATACGAAAAGGCTGTAGACTTCGAAGGCGCTGGTTCTGTTACTATCCTCGGTGTTACAACAATGCCTGGTGACGACGTTACACACCCAGTACCAGACAACACAGGATATATCACAGAGGGACAGTACTACCTTAAGAATGGTCACATTGAGCCATTTGGTTCACTTTCCAGACTTAAGCAGAACGTCAACAAAGACACAAGAGACGACCACAGAGCTCTCATGGACGGCATGATTAAGCTTTACTCACAGTACAAGGACTCACTTGAAAAGAAGTCAATGGGCTTCTTGATGTCAGACTGGGACGAAAAGCTTCTCAAGTACGGTGAACTCTTTGAGAACAAGCTCATGG
>JAGBWX010000109.1 GCA_017629575.1 Spirochaetales bacterium
GATGTTCCTGTTCATCAGCTCCTCTCTCTTGTAGTAAGGAACAATTGATGAAACGATTGTTCTCAGCTCTGGCTCGCCACAGTCAAGCTTGAGGATGTAGAGCTTCTCGCCCTCTGGGTGGCGCTCGCACTCTACGATCTTAGAAACCTTAAGAATTACCTTGTTTGCCCACTGATCGAGAATAGAGCCTTCCTCTTTCTTCTCAGGAGCATTCTTAGCCTTCTTTGGCTCATCCTTCTTCTCTTCTCTCTCAGCCTGTGAGCCTGAGTATCTTACTCTGAGTTCTTCAATTCTCTTATCTTCAAGCTTTGTAAAGAGAAGCTCTACAGTAGAAAGTGTGATATCACCCTCGAATGTGCCAACTGAAGACCAGTCAAGGCCCTGTGATGAGAGGAAGGAGAGAATCTTGTCGCCAGTTGATGGCATGTAAGGAGTAATCATTACAGCAAGGTCTCTAATGAGATAAAGAAGAGTTCTGAGAAGTGTCTGAGCCTTCTCTGGGTCCTCATTTCTCATCTTCCAAGGCTCGCCATCCTGGAATGCCTTGTTACCGATATCTGAAAGCTCGAAGATTGCTCTGATAGCATCTCTTTCATCAGCTCTTTCAAGGAAGTTTGTAATTTCTTCTTCCTTAGTCTTGATCTGAGCTACGAGCTCTTCATCAAAGCCACCAAGAGTAAGCTTGCCTTCATAGAATCTGTTGATGAATGTAAGTGTTCTATTTACGAGGTTTGAAAGGTTGCCAATAAGCTCCTTGTTAACCTTCTCCTGGAAGTCCTTCCATGTGAATGTGAAGTCTGACTTCTCAGGTCTGTTATAGAACATATAGAATCTCCATACGTCTGCTGGGATGCCTGTCTCCTGAACATCGTTGCCAAAGATACCGATTCCAAGGCTCTTTGAGAACTTTCCACCCTCATAGTTGAGGTATTCAGTTGAAGACATGTGATGGAGCATTGTCCACTTCTCGCTTGTTGCAAGGAGAGAAGATGGGAAGATTACTGTATGGAATGGTATATTGTCCTTACCAATGAACTGGAAGAGGTCTGTATTCTCTGGATCTCTCCACCAATACTCCCAATTCTCAGTTGCGTTAGCTGTAATTGAGATATATCCAATTGGTGCATCGAACCATACATAGAATACCTTATCGTCAAAGCCTTCCTTAGGTACTGGGATACCCCACTTGAGGTCTCTTGTAATACATCTTTCCTGAAGACCATCGCGAATCCAGCTGTTTGTAATCTGAACAGCATTCTTTGCCCAGAAACCCTCTACGGATGCCTTGTCCATCCAGCTCTGGAGAAGAGGAAGTGCCTTTGGAAGGTTGATATAAAGGTGCTTTGTCTTCTTTGAGTGTGGTGTTGCACCACATACTGAACACTTAGGGTTAATCAATTCTGTTGGATCGAGAAGTGTACCGCACTTATCGCACTGGTCGCCTCTAGCGCCTTCATAGCCACAGTGTGGGCATGTGCCTGTTACATATCTGTCGGCAAGGAATCTCTTACAGTCTGGGCAATAGAGCTGCTCTGACTCTTTTTCTGAGATATAGCCATTCTCATCTACCTTATTGAAGATATGCTGAACAATCTCAGTCTGGAGAGGAGTTGATGTTCTGCCGAAATAATCGAAGTTGATATTGAACCACTTATAGATCTCTGCATGAATCTTGTGATATCTGTCGCAGAGCTCGCGTGGAGTTACACCTTCCTGGAGAGCTCTTGTCTCACTAGCTGTTCCGTATTCGTCAGTACCGCAGATATAAAGTGTTTCGTAACCACGTGAGCGGCAGAAGCGAGCGAAAACGTCAGCAGAAAGAACCTGTGTGAGGTTTCCAAGGTGAGGAATATTGTTTACATATGGCAAAGCCGAGGTAATAAGTCTTTTCTTCATAAACTAAGATTATAGTTAACATGGCGATAGTTATCAATAATGACAGAAGAGGACAAATCGATTATAAACATAACTATGATCATAGAACTTAAGGAAAAGGATATCCCTCAGCTGCTTTCTTCCCTATCTAAAGATAGGTATAGGAATCTTTTCTTCATCAACAATCTAAAGACTTTAACGATGGGAAAAGAGTACAAGGCATACAAAGTTGGAGATGCCTATCTAATGAACTTCATGGATTCATCCATCTTGATTTGGTCAGAGGGCGATTATGATAGTGCACTCGTATCTCAATTCCTTGAAAGCCAGAAGTTCATGGGAATCAATGGGCCAGCTGAATGTCTTATTCCTGTAATGGATTATATTAAGGGCAAAGGCTTCACTGCAGATATAAGAAAGATGCTCTATGTAGATAAGCAGCTCTTCAAAAAGGTCTCACCAAGGGATGAAAAGCTTAAGTATCTTATGGCTCCTGAGGATTTTGAAGATCTTTATGACCTTTATTATAGATGCCCAGAATACAAAGATGGCGTTGAGGATAAGGACAGGGAAGAATTCGGCCTTGATATGGCAGAAAAGGAATACCCCTTTGCAGCTGCTGGCTACTATGTTGGCAGAATCATGGTATCTGGAGCATATCTATCTGCATACACAAGGGAATCTGCGATGGTTGTATCTGTGGCGACAGACCCAGACTATAGAAACATGGGCTATGCCACAAAGACTGTTTCAGAGCTTGTGGACATTGCTCTAAATGAAAATAACATTGGATATCTATGCCTCTGGTACTCAACACCGGATGCCAGAAGAGTTTATGATAAGTTAGGATTCAAGGAAATCGGCAGCTATGCCTACTTCCACAGGTGAGGAATTATGAAGTACGTAAGATTCAAGACTAGAAAAGGTTTAGTTAGATACGGCATTCTCGAGGAAAACGAGAAGATTAGAGCTCTTGAAAGCACTCCATACGAAGATATGGCTCTGACAGACGATTATTATGATGTTGGCGAAGTTGACCTCATCTGTCCTGCTGACTACTCAAAGGCCATCTGCATTGGTCTAAATTACCGCGACCACGCTGAAGAATTCGGACTTCCAATCCCAGAGTCTCCAGTTGTGTTCATGAAGCCTTCTACTTGTCAGGTTGGACAGGGTGAAAATGTTATCTACCCTAAGATGTGCTCAAGACTGGATTATGAGGCAGAGCTTGCAGTAGTTATCGGCAAGAAGTGCCACAAGGTAAGCCAGGAAGAAGCTCTTGATTACGTATTGGGCTATACAATCGCAAATGACATTACAGCTCGCGATCTCCAGCCAAAGAATGGACAGTGGACAATAGCAAAGTGCTTTGACACATTCCTCCCACTTGGACCATATATCTCAGATGAAGTAAATCCAAGCGATCTCTATATCGCAAGC
>JAGBWX010000110.1 GCA_017629575.1 Spirochaetales bacterium
GCAAGAGCTACACAATCAAGGATTCAAGAGACTCTATTTCCCTTCCTGAAAGCGGCAAGAAGGTAGAGACTAGATTCAATGTTCTCGAAGCTGAAAGACTTGCTGAAGAGGAAAGGATTGCAAGCGAGATTGCAGCACAAAAGGCAGAAGAGGAGAGAATCGCTGCGCAGAAGGCTGAGGAGGAAAGACTCCAGAGAGAAGCCGAACTCGAAGCTGCAAGAGTTACAGAAGAGGAAAGAATCGCTAGAGAAAAGAAGGCCGAGGAAGAAAGACTCGAAAAGGAAAGATTGGAAAAGGAACTAAGAATCCTCAATGCAATCAATTACTATCCTGAGGATCTTAGCGACATCTCAATCCCTCATCTTTATAGGCCAGCAAAAGAGTTCTTAGTCAAAGACAATCATCTAACAGCACTAAGGCTCATGCTTATCCCAATGGGAGAGAATGCTCTGACAGCAGAAAATATCGCATCCATAATCTCATCTATTTCAGATATCAAGGCAGACTTCATCGCCCTCACTGGAAGCAGAGAGAACCAGGTTGCATTTGCAAAGGCATATAACAAAGATTCAATCACCTTTGAAGATGGAACAATCATCTTCAGGTCTACATCAAGAGAAATGGATGAAGACTCTGCTATCTTCACAATCTCAACCAATAAGGCAGTATCTGTATCAATTTGCGACATGGAACCTGAAATTCCAGCAACAGCTGATGAAGTTTATGAGCTTATGGCTCAGCTTCCAGAAGTTGAAGATGCACTAGTCAATGAAGTGATGGCAGCATCTGAATCAAGCGAAGAGAAGAGGATTCTCTTCTTGTCATCAATGACTCCTAGCACATCAGACTGGGATGCTTTCACAGCTTATGAGTACAGAGATGAAATGGAATTCGGAATTTCCGATGCTTTGAAATCTGATGGTTGGATTGATGCCTTCGACGCCTCAAGATTCAGCGTAGAGACAGAGAGCGGCATCACAAGAAAAAACGGTGAAATCTTTGAGAGAATGGACTTCATCTATGTGAAGTCTCTAATCTGCATGGATTCAATAGTAATTCCTGCTGCAGGTCTCACAGATACAGTTGGATCTTTCATCACAATTGCCGATGTAATTATTCCATAGTAGATTAATGGAAGGAGATGAAATTGATTACATATATTACAAATGATAATTTTGAGGCAGAAGTACTCAAGGCAGACAAGCCAGTACTTCTAGACTTCTTCGCAGATTGGTGCGGACCATGCAAGATTCAGGGAAGAATCTTAGATAACCTCGGACCAGAATTTGACGGCGTCAAAATTTGCAAGTGCAATGTCGATGAAGCTGGAGATGTCGCAGAGAAATTCAGTATCCAGACAATCCCAACCCTGATGATCTTCAAAGGTGGAGAGGCAACAAACAGAGTCTCTGGAGTAACACAGGCTCCTGGACTCATGAGATTATTGGGAATCAACTAAAAGAGAAAACTCCTCATCCGAGGAGTTTTTTCATGCACTAACCAAATACCTTATTGCAAAACTCATTTACTGCATTGACGTACTTTGCATTATCCACCATGTAGCTCAAGCCATGCCCAGCCTTTGGAACGCTTACGAAAGTTATGCACTCTTCATTTGCAGCTTTCATCCTGCAGCTCATCTCATAAGGAACGAACCTATCATCCATGCCATGAATCAGCAGAATTGGAAGCTTTGTATTCTTAACAGCTTCAATAGGAGTTGCCTTGCCGATTGAGAAATGTCCGAATATGGCAGCGCCTGAGAAAATGAATGGATATGCCATCCATACAGGAATCTTTCTATCGCGCGCAACCTTGCAAATAATCTCAACAGGAGATGAGAAAGGACAGTCTGCAATAACACCAACGACATTCTTAGGCAAATCAAGCTCAGATGCCATCAATACAGATGCAGCTCCCATAGAGACACCAACAATCATAATCTTCTGACTCTCGCCAAAGCGCTTTGCAGCCCAGTCTGCCCATGCCTTGACATCCTGTCTTTCATTGATGCCAAAGGTAATAGCCTTTCCACCGCTCTTTCCATGGTTTCTCTGGTCCACCAAGAGAGTGTTGTATCCTGCTTCTCTTGCAATCTTATTGCCACCGCAAAAATCTTTGTAGGCATGGCTATGGTAGCCGTGGAACTCAATCTGAAGAGGAGCTCCATCCTTCACATGGTAGTATCTTCCATAGAGCTTCAACCCGTCAAATGACTCAATCCAAACTTCCTCAAAAGGAATTTCCATAAGCTCCTTGATCAAAAGAGCTGTAGGCTCCTTAAATGGAACATACTGTGGAGCACTTGGATATCTTGTGTGGTCAGAATCTCTATCCTTCGCTGGTTTATAGGTCATGCAAAAGATGACATAGCTAATAGCGAAGAAAGCCAAAATTAAAAATGCAAGAACATATAATGCGACAGCCATATATATCAATAATCGCTTTTAGAAGCCAAATGTCAATAATGTCGTTTACAATCTCTGTTTATTGCTTACTTTCCGCATAGAACCCTTTGGAGGAAATTTTATGAGGAAAATTTATATACTATGTCTTTTACTGCTATCTGCAACAATGGTCTTTGCAAATGGAACAGCAGAAGAGCTCAAGACGAGAATCTCTGTAATAAGCAATGGTAGCTTAGTCTTATTTACAGACGATTTAGGAAGAAAAATCGAAGTTAAGGATGGAGGATTCAAGAAAGTCATCGCAGGTACTCCTGCTGCACAGAACTACATATATGCAATCAATCCATCAAGACTCTATGGACTATCGCTTGAATGGCCTATCGCAGCAGAAAAACTTGTTGATGTGAAAGCGTTGAATACGCCTTATTATGGATCTTTTACCTATCTATATGACGGACTCGACTACGAAATGATCAAATCATCAAATGCAGATTTAGTGCTCATCATTGCAGATGAAGATGAATATAAATCAGAGATTACAGCAATATTGGATGAAAAGCAGGCAGAACTTGGAATACCTTTTGCTTACATCAATGATGACTTAGATAAAATCCCATCAACCATAGCTAGAGTTGCAATGATTATCTCTTCGTATAACGACAGTGATGATTTAAGAGAGCTTTCAAAAGAGCTTCTGCTTCCAATCTATTCAACTAGGAATATAGTTTCCTACTATTACTCGGCATCCAGCGATGGTCTTATTCCATTTGCAGAGGGTGCACCAGAGAATAGCGTAATGGACTATATGGGAATGAAGAATGTCGTGCCAAAGGACTCAGCAAAGCCAATGACAGCTGAAGACTTGATGAAAGCTAACCCCGACATCATTCTGCTAACTGACGAAACTGCTTATATGAACTTAACTGAAACACCAGAGTTCAAGAATGTCAGAGCTATAAAGGAAGGCAAAGTATATCTAGTACCAAGAGCTCCATACAATATTCTCTCTGAAGATTTTGGAGCTGGTAGGCTACTTGGTCTCCAGTGGATAAGAATGCTTGCCTACAATAATCTCACTAAAAATGAAATCGTTGACGATGCGGATGATTTCTATGAAGAGTTCTACCATAAAGGACTCTCTGATATGGAAATTTGGAAGATTCTAGAGTTATAGACCTAAGCAGACATTGCATCCCAAGAAGATATAGAAAAAGCGATACCTAGCTAAGCCAAGTATCGCCTTTTTTCTTGTCGCCTTCATCCGTTAGACAGACTGTCTTACGAACTCTTAAAGCTGCGACACATTCATTATTGGTTTAGTATTAGCCAACGTTGCCGTTGATGTACTTCTCAACCTTGAGGAATTTGCCGTCCTTGCCGATCTTCTTTCCGTTGATGCAAACAGAGCCATTGATTGTTTCCATTGGCATATCGAAGAAGTGGTCAGCCTTGAGGTATGTTGTGATCTTCTCTGTCTCTGGCTGTCCCTCGTACTCAAGCACTGTGCCTGGTGCGAAGTCGTCAGCGAAGATTACCTCGCATGTTGAATGTGAATCGTCATCCTTGTCTGCTGCTGCAAGGAGCATGCCGTAGCTCTTTACGCCCCTGAAGTTTGCTGGCTTGAGGTTGGATACCAGAACGATGTTTCTGTTCATCAGCTCCTCTCTCTTGTAGTAAGGAACGATTGATGAAACGATTGTTCTCAGCTCTGGCTCGCCACAGTCAAGCTTGAGGATGTAGAGCTTCTCGCCCTCTGGGTGGCGCTCGCACTCTACAATCTTAGAAACCTTAAGAATTACTTTGTTTGCCCACTTTGCGAGGAGCTCTGGATCTTCCTTGATCTCTGGAACAGCTTCTTCCTTCTTCTCTTCAGTCTCTCCGATGAGGATGTCGATATCGATCTCTGCCATAATTGAAGGCATTGAGCAACCCCAGCTCTCGAGAACCTGAGGGTGTGTCTCGCCGAATACACCAGCAATCTTATCCTTATATACTACATATGCAGCTCTGCCAGGAATGAATCTTGGATCATTCTCAACTGGAGCGAGGGTGTAGTCCTTTCTAAGGAAGTACATGAGAGTCTGGATATAAGCAGCAGCATCGTTGTATGTCTTCTGAACATCAGCTGAGAAGAAACCGAGACAGTTCTTTGTCTTTGTTCCTGAGTTGTCTGAGCTATCCTTAACTGTTACCTTGCCAACTTCGAAGATGTTGTGTGGGTATACAGCGTGGCCAGACACTGACTCACTCTCAAGAAGTGATGGGAGAATTGATGGTCTGATTACCTCATAGTTCTCACTCATTGGGTTAGCGATGAATACAGCATCCTCGCCAGAAACATGCATATTGTCTACATATTCCTTCTTTGAGCCGAGGTAGTTGTACATCATTTCCTGGAAGCCAAGGCCAACGAGGATATCCTTAACCTTTCTTGAGAACTCTTCAGCTGGGCTCAAGCGGCCGATTGTGAAGTCAGATGGCATAACTGGCTCGAAATTCTCAAGGCCATGGCCAATCATTACGTCTTCAGCAATATCTACAGCATGGAGGAAGTCATTTCTGTACTCTGGAACCTGGATATAGATTTCGCCATTGTCACAAATTGAGTATACGCCCATCTTTGCAAGTGCTGCGATGATCTGATCTGGTGTGAAGTTCTCACCAAGCTTCTTCTGGATGAGTTCAACAGATGCCTTCTGTGGCTTCTGGAAGTAGTAAGGACATGTGATTTCTCTGCCATATGGTGTGTCCTTTGCGAACTTTACCTTAACAGGAAGAATCTCGAAGCCCATATCTGACATATCACAAGCAAGGATGTTTACTGCAAGGAGAAGGTCGTCAAGGATTGGACCAGAAACTTCTACGAAGAAATCAGAGTCGCCAACTTCAACTGCTCCAATTCTTGCACTGTTGATTACAGGTGGGAATGAGAGTGTATCGTTGTTGTCATCATAGAGATAAGGGAACTTAGGGAATGATGATACGATATATCCATATTCCTTGCCCTTAGGATGCTTTTCGCAGATTTCTCTGAGAGAAAGCTCTTCATCGAGACCGAGTGGAACAAACTTTGTTGAGTCTGGATCAACTGCTGCATAGTGAACTGGGTACTTGATCAAATCTGATCTGTAGATGCCCATAGCAATTGTCTTTCTCTTTCTACCGAAGTTGAAGCAAAGCTTTTCCTGTGACTGGATGAGGTTCTTCAAAAGGTCGTCATCAACAACTCTACCGCGGCATGCGAAACCAATTGAGTAGTCTCTGATTCCGAGAGCAGACTCATCGTCGATGATCATTCTGCCTTCGCTATCCTGCTCCTCCTTCTCTGTTGAGAAGAAGTCGTAGTAAGGAATCTCACCTGTCTCATATGTTGTGAGAGCTCTTGCAACACCAGCTGGAGACCAGAGGTCTGGGCGGTTTGTGTCGTTAAGCTCAATCTTGAGAACCTTTCCATCGATATCGTGGCCATCAAGCTCTGCCTTAGCCACTGGGAAGATGTTGATAAGTTCATCGTCTGTCATTTTCTTTCCGAGAAGCTCAAAGAAGAGATTCTCTGGTGCATCAATCTTAGGCATTAGTTTCCCCTCCTTGTTCTAACGTTCTCGATATTTGGAGTGAAGAGCTCTCTGAGGTCATTCAATCCGAGGTGCATCAAAGCCATTCTGTCGATACCAAGACCCCAAGCGAGAACTGGAACATCGATTCCGAGTGCCTTTGTTACCTCTGGGCGGAAGATACCAGAACCACCAAGCTCGAACCAACCGAGAACTGGGTGCTTGATATGAACCTCAATAGAAGGCTCTGTGAATGGGAAGTAGCCAGGAACGTACTTAACTTCCTCAGCTCCTGCGATTTCCTCAGCAAACATCTTCAAGAGACCAAGAAGGTTCTTGAGGTTTACGTCTTCGCCAAGAACGATACCTTCTGTCTGGTAGAAGTCTGCGCCATGTGTTGCGTCAACCTGGTCATATCTGAAGCATCTTGCTACACCGAAGTACTTGCCAGGAATCTTTGCCTTAGTAAGCTGGTGAGCAGAGAGAACTGTACCCTGGCTTCTGAGAACCTGACGGCGTGTGAACTCATGGTCAAATGTATATCCCCAGCCGCGAGAACCTGTCTCCCAACCGTTTTCATGAGTCTTTGCTACCTGGCTAAGCCATGGCTCCTCGATTTCCTTGCAGTGTACTGGATCCTTGACGTAGTAAACGTCATGAATATCTCTAGCTGAGTGGAACTGAGGCATGAAGAGTGCGTCGCCGTTCCAGAATTCATTCTCTACAAGTGGTCCATCGAATTCTTCGAAACCAAGAGAAGTAAGCTTATCCTTTACCCACTGAAGGTAGTTGCCGTATGCATTGTGTCTTCCAGGAATGAGACGGGATGTTGGTGCGTTGATGCCGAATGGTCTGAATGAACCGTTCTTCCAGCTGCCTGAAGAAAGCATTTCTGGTGTGAGAAGACCAAATTCCTCACCTGTGATATTCGCCTTGATTACGCCTTCCTTAGCTGCGCTGCCAGCCTCTGTGAGCTCGTAGACAACTTCTTCTCTCTCGATGAGCTTAAATGGAGAGCTAGCTGCACCTCTCTTCTTTGCCATAGCAGCAATAGCCTTCTTCTCTGCGTCTGAGAGGCTTGCTTCCTCGAGTGCGTCAACAGTCTTGTCGAGAAGTGCTCTCTGAACTCTTACTTCCTCAGGAAGCTCTTCTTTGACAACTTCTGCCTTTCTCTCGTCATTAAGCTTTGTGATTCCTTCCTTGGAAAGAAGACCAAAAGCAGAGCCAACATCACTCTTCTCGAGTGAGAGAGCATCTGCGATTTCTGGCATTGTATGAGGTCCATTCTCCTTCAGAAATGTAAAGATGCGCTCAACTGGCATGCCAGACTCTTTCTGTGCACTGCCAAGTTCGGTAAGCTCATAGAGCACCTTCTTGCTTCTGCCTGTCTCTACAAGGCAGCCCTTTGCTGCAAGCCAGGAGAAAGCCTGGTTGCACTGACCCACTTTATAACCGAGTTCCTCAACGATTCTCTCAGCTGTGATTTTCTCGCCAAGAGATACATGTCTAAGGAGTTTTACCTCAAGTGGATGCAGATTCTTTACATCAATATCCATAAATGGCTCCTATATTTACTTTCAAAAAGTATTTCTGATTGTAATGATTATGTTTAAAAGTTTAAAGGGGCGAAGAGCTCTGAGATTGAGATAGAAGACAAGTTAGTGTACTCAATTCTTCCTTTTTCCCTCACAAGCACTATTTCATAGTCCTTGCCACATAGCTCAGAAAGCTTCCAGACAGCCCTTTCGTTCTCGCTGTCAAAGGAAAAATGATATATTCTCCTCTCTTCATCCTTAATTGAAAGAAGTGATATTTCCTCATCCTTATAAACAGGAAAATAAAGTTCGTATCCTTTTAATAATTCAGCCAAAAGATAGATAGCTCTATTTTTATATGATGCGTTGCTGCTAGAAAGGACTCTTTCGCCTTTCACCTCCCCACTCTCTAGGTCATAGACAGGAAGGCAAAGGGGGCTAAAAGAATCCAAAGAATTTAGTTTGTTCATTAATTCCTGTTCAGTCATATAAAAATATTCTCCAGCTGAATCATCATGAAAGAGCTTTGAGTATATCCTCTTCACTCACCAAAACAGCACGCTCGAGCATCTTTGAAAAAGGGACAGGCATGTTCTTTGCAGAAATAATCTTAATATTGGCATTCAAATTGGCCTCTCTTGCAATTCTGTAGACGCTCTCGCCGACAGAGCCCTGAAGAGGAGTATCCTGAACAATTAGGATTCTGTCGAATCTTGATGAATAAGACTTGATGCCCTCTTCGTCCAAAGGCGCTAAGGTTGCAAAGTCAAAGAATGTTGCCCCGCTATTGCCAATTGCCTTTTTTGCGATGCTCATTGCCCTTGAGTATCCAATGACGAGAAGGCTATCGCCATCTCCCGATACTATGCCCTTTCCAATAGGAAGAATTGAAGAATCATCTCCAATTTCTCCAACCTCGTTATAAAGTGCCTTATGCTCGAAATAGAGCACAGGATTATTCTCTCTTGCAGCACTCTTCAAAAGTGCTTTTGCTGAATAAGCATCAGAAGGTGCCAGGACAATCATTCCAGGAACATTCATGAACATATTCTCCAAGCACTGTGTGTGCTGGCTGCCATGTCCTGTTCCACCGCCAATTGGTGTTCTGTAGATCATTGGGCAATTAAGCTGTCCAGCGGACATGAAGAAGGTCTTGGCAGCATGATTGATCAAGCCATCGCTTGCGAGAGTTGAGAAATCACCATACATAACCTCAGCAATAGGATGCTCGCCAACCATAGCAGCACCTACAGCCATACCGATGAAGGATTCCTCAGATACTGGTGTTTCGTACATCTGGCTCTCATGCTTCATGTACAAATCGCCAGTGACTCCAAAGCATCCGCCATACTTTCCAATATCCTCACCCATCAGAGAGAAAGACTTATCTGATGAAAGAATTTCATCGATCGCTTCGTATATAGCTTGCCTATATGTTCCCTTATGTACGCTGCCCTTAACCTCTTTAAAAGATTCAGATGGAGCAAGAACGTACTCTGCCGCCTCTTCTAAAGAGAGCACATCATCCTTTGTCTCCAAAGCCTTGAGCCATGCGCTTTCCACTTCAGATTCAATTGATGAGTAGAGTGACTTGAGATATTCTTCGCCATAGCTTTCAAGAAGAAGCTTTCCCATCCTCTTGATAGGATCCTTTCCTTCCCACTTCTCTTCCTCTTCTCGAGTTCTGTAAACACGCTTATCTGACTTGGAGTGACCGCAGAATCTATAGGTATCGCACTCTATAAAATAAGGTTTATTGTTCTCTAAAATATAAGCCCTAGCTCTCTTTGTCGCCTCAATGACCTTAAGAACATCATTTCCATCCACCTTTTCAGAGACCATTGAGTATCCGTCTGCTCTTTTGTAGAGCTCTGAGGTGCTGATCACTCTGGATTCTTCGGCTGACATGCCATAGTGGTTATTCTCCAAGAAGAACAGAAGAGGAAGATTCCAAACTGAAGCAATATTCATTACTTCATGCAGCGTGCCTCTGCTTGTTGCGCCATCGCCAAAGATAGCAACAGAGATATTCTTCTTTTCCTGTCTCTTGAGTGCAAAGGCAACGCCTCCGGCAAGTGATATTCCGGAGCCAACAATTGCAGATGAGCCTAAGTTGTAAGTGTCTTTGTCAGTCATGTGCATAGAGCCACCAAGGCCCTTACAGATGCCATATCTTGATCCCAGCATCTCAGAGAACATGCTCTCAAGAGAGGTTCCCCTTGCTACGTTATAGCCATGGCAGCGATGCGTTGGAACAATCCAGTCCTTATCATCAAGGCCTGCTATTAGGCCTACGTGGCAAGCTTCCTGCCCTATTGCCAGATGCGTGGTGCCATATAAGAAAGACTCATTGAAGAGTCCTTCCAGCTTACGCTCAAACAGTCTAGATTTGAGCATTGTCTTAAATATCGAAAGATTATCCACAAAACCCCCTCAGCGATATCCAGTCCCTGAATCAGTTCTGGCGTCTAGTTGATATAAACGCCTTTGATCTCTCCTACGAACATGTAGTGCCAATCCCCTTGAGGATAGTGGGTAAATGGAGATGGGTCAATAATGCCATCTTTAGATATAAGGGTCTTGGAAAGCTTTTTGCAGGTAAACATCAAATTAGCTTCCTCAAATACAACAGTTCCATCAGCCTCAACAGGAGTAATTCCAGCCTCGGCAGCCTTGTTTATGTCACGACCAGACTTTGTACCACAGATTGTCAGTGCATTTCTATATTCATTTGGGAAGAATGAAAGAGAGAACTCATCGTACTTGTCCATAAACTCAAGTGTGTATCTAGATTCTCTTACAAATACGTAAGCAACTGGCTTGCCCCAGATATATCCAAAACCACCCCAGCCAGCAGTCATTGTATTCCAGTCTCCGCTTTTTCCAGCTGAAAGCAGGAAGTCATCCTCGCCAATGATTGTAAATGGATTCAGCTCAAGCTGCTTGTAATCGATTTTTTCCATAGATTCCTCCGTGTATAACTACTCTAACCTCTTTCTACAGCTATTTCCATAAGCTGTATGGAACAACTTTCCTAAGAAGCAAAGAAGACCACTACTATCATTATTTATATGATGCAAACGCCTTGTTTGTCTTAGTTTACTTCAACCACATCCATTCCATCTTTGGAAACGGTTACCAAGAAGCGTTTTCTTGAAATAGGATTGCCTTCCCAAGGACGCATATATTCGAAATTAATATATGTATTTCCGATACTTAGAGGTGTGAGCGTATATCTAAAGATAGAAGGACCCCCTACTAATCTATTTTTAGGTGACAATATTTCTTCCTTTAGGTTTACAATTCCTTCTATTTCAATAGTATTAACCCACAAATATCCTGTTGTTGGATTACCCTCTAGCTCTATGTGCTTTTCAAGTTTGTTGCTATATGTTGCACAACCCACCAAAACCAATAACAAAACCGGTATAAGATATTTCCTCATATACATTAATGATAACATAAAACAAAAAAATGCCGTCTTTTTCGAGTATTTTCATTTTGTGATATTTAACTCATTATTTGTTAATAATATACCTCCTCCAAACTTATAAAAAACAAAAACGATTTGTATTGCTTATGAGTTCGTGTTATAACTTTTCATATCCAATTACTGGTTTTTGCATTCCCGTGGATGAAAGGAGGTTTATCTTGGAGTCCAGTTGCGCTATTAAGATGGAAAACATTACAAAGAAATTTGGTAATGTTGTCGCAAACAATGCTATTTCCCTCGAGATTAAGAAAGGCGAAATCCTCTCTCTCCTCGGTGAGAACGGCAGTGGCAAGACTACGTTGATGAATATGCTCTCTGGCATTTACCAGCCAGATGGAGGCACCATCTATGTCGATGGAAAACCTGTTTCCATTCGCACGCCTAAGGATGCATTCCAGTATGGAATCGGAATGATCCACCAGCACTATAAGCTCGTTAATGTATTTACAGCAGCACAGAATATCATCCTGGGCCTTGATGAAGAGAAGATTGACATCAAGAGCACAAATGAAAAGGTTAAGGGAATCTGCGCACGCTACGACTTTGACGTAGATCCTGAAAAGAAAATCTATGATATGTCTGTTTCACAGAAGCAGACTGTTGAGATTGTTAAGGTTCTTTACAGAGGCGCTGATGTTCTCATTCTTGACGAGCCAACAGCTGTTCTAACTCCTCAGGAAACTGAGAAGCTCTTCAAAGTTCTCAGAAACATGAAGGAAGATGGCAAGGCTATCATCATCATTACACATAAGCTCAATGAGGTTATGGAGCTTTCTGACAAAGTAGCTGTACTTAGAAAGGGTCAGTATATCGGAACTGTAGAGACAAAGGACGTAAACCCTCAGATTCTCACAGACATGATGGTTGGACACTCTGTAACACTCAACATCAATAGACCTATGTATGAAGGCGAAAAGGTTCCAAGACTCGATGTAAGAGGACTTACCTGCTTGGATGCAGAGGGAATCAAAAAGCTTGATGACGTAACATTCACAGCTCTCAGTGGCGAAATATTGGGCGTTGCAGGCATCTCCGGCTCAGGCCAGAGAGAGCTTTTGGAAACAATCACAGGCCTCTACCCTGTTTCAGCTGGCTCCATCAAGTTCACTCACCAGATGGCAGATAATCCAATCGAGCTTGTTGGAAAGACTCCTATGGAAATCAAGAAAGCTGGCGTTGGCATGGCATTCGTTCCTGAAGATAGACTCGGCATGGGCCTTGTTGGCTCAATGGGCATGACAGGAAACATGATGCTCAGATCTTGGAAGAAGGGTAAGTCTTTATTCCTCGACAAGAAGTCACCAGAAAATCTTGCAAATAGGATTTGGAATGACCTTGAAGTTGTAACACCTAGCACAGAGTTCCCAGTAAGAAGAATGTCTGGTGGTAACGTACAGAAGGTTCTCGTTGGAAGAGAAATCGCATCTCAGCCATCAGTTCTCCTGACAGCTTATGCAGTTCGCGGTCTCGATATCAACACATCCTATACTATCTACAACCTCCTTAACCTTCTCAGGATCCACCCTCTCCTTATTTTCAATACTGCTATAA
>JAGBWX010000011.1 GCA_017629575.1 Spirochaetales bacterium
CGGAGAAGAAGAGCAGACCTCGTTGTCATAGCTCTCTCTAGCCATTTATTGCGAGCCTTATCTCCAGGCGAGAATGTAAGATTTTCCTGGAATAGATCCTCTGCTACAGATTCTAGCTGTGCCTGTCTCTTGAGAGTAACGCTCTCCTTGATTGTCTTTTCATATCCACATTCTGATGGCTTGTAGAACACCTTGCCCTGAAGACCTGTTGGAAGATATTGCTGCGCAACCCAATGATCCTTGTAGCTATGTGGATAGAGATATCCCTCACCATGCCCAAAGCCTTTGGCATCTCTTGAGTTATCTCTCAGGTGATTAGGGACTTCCCTCTGCTTTTCAAGTTCAACTTCCCTAAGCGCATCAAAGAATGCCAAAGCAGAGTTGCTCTTAGGACAGGTTGAAAGGTACAAAGCAGCATGAGCAAGATGGAATCTTCCCTCAGGAAGGCCTATTCTATCGAAAGCAGCGGCATCTGCCTCAACAACAGCAACAGCATTAGGATCTGCAAGACCAACATCCTCTGCTGCAGAGATGAGCATTCGTCTGAATATGAACCTTGGGTCTTCTCCGGCAGCAACCATTCTAGCGAGCCAATAAATAGAAGCATCCGGGTCAGAGCCTCTAAGAGACTTGATGAAAGCGGAGATGACATCGAAATGATAGTCTCCCTCTTTATCGTAAAGGACGGCTTTCTTCTGGATGGACTCCTCAGCTGCCGCCTTTGAGATATAGCGAACGCCATCGACATCCTCAGTAGTTTCAACTGCAAGCTCAAGAGCATTCAATAAAGATCTCGCATCGCCTGAAGATACATCGACAAGGTGCTCTAAGGCCCCTTCTTCAAACTGGACGTTGAGTCTGCCGTATCCGCGAGATTCATCATTTAGCGCCTGTATGGCAATAGCCTTCAGATTCTCATCTGTAAGCTTTTTGAGCTGGAATATCCTACTTCTTGAAACGAGTGCCGCATTAACCTCAAAATATGGATTCTCTGTAGTTGCACCAACTAAAATGAATGTTCCATTCTCAACCCAAGGAAGAAGCGCATCCTGCTGGCTTTTATTCCATCTGTGAACCTCGTCGACAAAGAGGATTGTCCTCATGCCATAAGAGTCGCGCCTTTCTTTTGCAGCCTCAATTTCAACCCTCAGCTCCTTTACTCCAGAAAGCACTGCATTGAGTGTGGAGAAATGGCTCTTTGTGGTGTTGGCAATAACGCGTGCCAGCGTAGTCTTTCCTGTTCCTGGAGGACCGTAGAAGATGACAGAGGAAAGCTGATCGGCCTGGATGGCTCTTCTTAGGAGCCTTCCAACGCCAAGTATATGGTCCTGTCCAATATATTCAGAGAGATTTCTTGGACGCATTCTAGCAGCTAATGGCTCAGAATGGGGAGCAGAGGAAAATAGGTTTTCGCTCATTTTCTACCCTCCCAGAAATAGCTATATGCGCTAGAGTCGTCGTAAATCCTATTCTTGAGAGAATTCTCAACCAATGCCAATGATTCAAAGTATTTTTCAGTGGCAATTCTTGCGACAATGGCCAAATCTGCCATCTCAGCCTCAGGCATATCATAAGCAAGGCCTATTATGGAAAGATTCTCATATACAGCCTTGATTGCCGAGAACTCCTTCTTTGAAGCAGAGAATGCTTCAGCAACCTTTGGAGAAGCTTGAAGGGCGGACATTAGCATTTCCTGCACCTTTCCACCCGATTTTTCATATAAATCATCAGCAAGCATGATTGCTTCTGATATATACCTCTCTGGATTTGCTGAAAGCGATAGAATATCCAGATCTAACTCTGTATAAGATTCTTTGATTAATTCCTCAGCAATGTTTGAAAGCTCAGACAGGTATCCTGTCTTGTATTCTTCATAGAGTGGAACATAGTCGATGTAGTGGATATATGATGGCATTAAAGCCTCAGAAAGCAATGCAGGATCCAAATCGAAGATAACCTCGTCAAGCATGTCTGCTCCAAGGAAGATAATTGCATCTCTTGGAGTATATCCTGATGCCTCCTCCATCTCGACACTTTTATCGGATAAAGTCGAGCAGGAGGCAAGCATAACTATCGATAGAATGATTAAGGCAAGCTTCAAAAACTTTTTATCCACAGTTGAATCTTAGCCTTAAAGAGAGTTTGAAGCAATAAATTAAAGGTAGAGTGTTGAGTCAATAATAATGGTCCCCGCAGGGACCACTGACTTAAATCTTTGATTATTTAGATTTCCTTCACCCAAAGGCCATGGAGATTGCACCATGCATATACAGCCTTGATTCTTCCATCCTTGTTGCAGAAGACAGCCTTTGGCTCCTCTTCTGGCTTAAGATACTTGAACTCAACAGAGTCTTCAGAAACTGCTGCAATCCAGCCAATGTGGTGTTCCTTGATCATTGGATGGATGACCTCGCCTACCTGTACAATTACCTTGCCATCTTCCTTCTTTACATCTGGAATGTGCTTTTCTCTTGCAGCCTCAACAGATCCAGCAACAAGCTTTTCCATCTTCTTTCCGCAGCATGAGAGGTGTTCTGCATTTCCTTCAACGAGATATACGATATTTCCGCAAATTGGGCATCTATAGAATTCTGATTTCATTTTTCAACTCCTATTGTTTGTTTATTTCTGATTTAAATATAACACTAGTAGGAATATTCAGCAAATCACTAAATGCTTTAATGTGACTTTATCACAAAACAATTGCGAGGGTTGGAATGATGATCAGGGATGCAAAAATCGACATCGTATTTGCAAAGCTTGCCAGCTCCACATCTCCCCCATGATATGCAGTATAGGCAGGACCCAATGACCCCATAGGAGACCAGCATGCAATAATTCCGGCCTTAACAGCTTCGAATGGAAGGAATGTGAGTTTGTAGATAATCAGAGACATAAAGACAGCAACAAGAGATCTGAGAGTGAACATCTTTGCAAAGAATGCAAGGTACTTCTTGTCAAAGTTCAGTTCAAGCATGGTTCCAATCATGAACATGGCCATAGGCCCATTTGCCTTGCCGATTTCCGATGTAACGACTGACACAGCCTCTGGAATCCGGATCTTCAGAATTCCAAGTATGACCATTAGCAAATATGCGTCAAAAGATGGGGAGGAAAATAGCTTCTTCAAGATTCTCAATATAGATATTTTCTTGCCCTTATCGAGAGCTGCCTCAACTATTGGGTAGTTGAGCCCCAAGAACAGGATGGCATTGCCAGCATCAAATAAACACGTTGAGATTATTCCAGCAGGACCAAAGAAGGATGAGGTGAATGGCAGCGTGAAATTTCCAACATTATATCCAATGTTAGCAGTGTAAAGAATCTTATCGTTCCTGCTTTTTCTCTTAGTTATGGCAAAGCCAACAATCATCAGGATGAGATTTCCCAAGAAGCCAAAGATAATCAAATATAGAAAGCTAGATTCGAAAGAGACAGATGCAAAGCTCGTAATGATTGCTGCAGGCAAGGTAAATCTCATAATCAGATATGAAAGAGCCTTTCCATGTTCTTTCTTCAAAAGTCCAATCTTTTTGAACATAAAGGCTACAATAATCATCAAGAGATATGAAGATGCCTTAAGAATGATGAATGCCATTGATTTCCTCTGTCCCCGATATTAGCACATAGGATTTCAATATCCAACTGCAGCAAGCAGTGTTGACTGAACAGCCTTCCTCCTATTTCTTATTGTTGTCGATGTGACACCGAATCGGTCTGCAAGAGTCTTTGCTGAAACCTTATCAAATCCGAATGCACCATACTCAGAGCATAGAAGACACCTCTCCTGCTCTGAAAGCTTCATAATGCTGTCTTCAAAGGCCTTATACTCACAAGCGTCAAGCACAGATTCCTCAACATAGCTATCTGACACACAGGCATCGAGAAGAGTTACATCACCATCTTCACCATCCGAATATGTGTAGTCCAAAGAAAAGACATTGAGAGAGTTCATATCCATCATCGTCCTCTTTACGACCTTTTCTGATAGACCTGTTCTAAATGCTAGGTCAGAGACTGTAACATTCTCACAACCTTCCGCCTCTAACTCCTTCTGGGCCTTAGAAATCTTTGCAGTCTTTTCAATCATGTGCTTGGATGGTCTGATGATATTCTGGCTCTTTGAGATATAGGCTCTAATCGAGATTCTCATGGCCTCTGTAGCGTAGCCGCAGAACTGTCCCTTTGCCGCATCAAAGGATCCAAGCGATATCAGAAGCCCCTCATATGCGGCAGACTTATAGTCCTCAAAGTGGCTCTCTCCGCCATAGACGTTTCTAGAGTACTCTGCAGCAAGCTTTGCAGCCGCTGGCATCATACTGAAAACTAGCTGTTCCTTAGCTTTTTTGTCTCCCCTCTGAGCACTGAGCACCAATGCATTCAATTCACCTTTTTCCATCTCTATTTCCTCCACTGCATATACAGTTTCGTACAAGAGGTGGACATATATTGTCCTAGTGAATTTTTTATGTTTTTTTCTATTCACTATCGACCTAATCTTATTATCTTCATGGCAAGGAGCTTAGATGAGAAGAGAACGCAGATTGGTAGACGAAAGGCTTATGAACGTTCTGGGCCTTATATCTGACAACCCAGAAATTACTTACGAGCAGATTGCCGAGAAGATGGATACAAGCAGGAAGACCACAGAGCGCGATATCCGTGCGCTGAAGAATATGGGCTATATTGAGCGAGTCGGAAATACGAGAGCTTCCTACTGGACAGTCAGAAAATAAGGTCCTTGTCTGAAGGGCAGCAACTTATTGTTGCAGGCAAATGAAATTAACTGTTCCTTCATCCATCGAAAAGATGTTGAGGAACAGTTTTTTTTGCATATCCCTTAAGCTATGTACAAAGTATTTTGAATTGGTTATATTAAACAAGTTAAGACTAACACAATAATGTATTTTATATAAAGGAAGGTCATTTATGGTTACTGAAAAAAGTGTAAAGGAACTGGAGAATAGCCAGATTGCACTTACCATGACAGTTGACGCTGCATCAATTGAGAAGGCATACGCAGAAAGACTTGCTAAGTATTCTAAGACTATTGAGATGCCTGGTTTCAGAAAGGGACGTGTTCCTGCTTCTGTCGTAGAGAGAAAGTTCGGAGAGGCTATCAGAGAAGAGTCTACTTTCGACGCACTGGAAGAGCACCTCAAGGAAACTCTTGATACACTTGAGCTTGAGCAGAAGCCACTTCCATATTCAACACCAGTTCTCCAGGATGAGGAAACACTTCTCCCATTCAAGAAGGACTCAGATGTTACATTCACAGTTGTATACGATGCACTTCCAAAGATTGCACTCCCAGCTTACACAGGCTTAGAGGTTGAAGTTCCAGAAGTTGAAGTTACAGACGCTGACGTAGAAGAAGAAGTAAACGCACTCAGAGAGCAGAACGCACTTGTTAGATCAAAGAGCGGCAAGGCTGAGGACGGAGACATCATCACACTCGACATCGTAGAGCTCGACGAGAACGACAAAGAGGTTGAGGGCACAAAGAGAGAAGACTTCACATTCACAATCGGTTCAGGCTACAACTTCTACAAGCTCGACAACGACGTAACAGGCCTCGAAAAGGATGCTGAGAAGGTTATCGAGAAGACTTATGCAGAAGAAGACGGTGTTCCAGGCTATGCTGGCAAGACAGTTAAGATCTCTGTAAAGGTTAAGGAACTCAAGAGAAGAGAGCTCCCAGTTGTTGACGACGATTTTGCACAGGACGTTAAGGACGAGTATAAGACTGTTGCTGACCTCAAGGCTGGCCTCAGAGCAAAGCTCGAGAAGAACGTTGAAGAAAAGTCAAAGAACGACAAGGCTGCAGCACTCATGGCTAAGATTTCAGCAGATTGCCCATTTGCAGTACCAGCATCAATGATCGACATGGAAGTTGAGCAGAGCTGGAACAAGTTCGTTAACCAGTCAGGCATGCCAGAAGAGCAGCTCATGGCATTCTTCAAGATGCAGAACCAGACAAAGGAAGGCATCATGGCAGAATGGAGAGAACCAGCTGAAAAGAACCTCAGAGAGCAGCTGATCCTCGAAGAAATCAAGAAGAAGGAAGACTTTGCACTCGACCAGGAAGAGTATGAGAAGGCTTGTGAAGAGCAGCTCAAGAGCATCCAGGATGAGAACACAAAGGAATACTACAAGACAATGATCAAGGACGACATGCAGTTTGCTAAGGTTGTTCCTTTCCTTCTTGAGAACAATACATTCAAGGGCGGAGCAAAGGTAAGCTACAAAGAGTTCATGAACCCTTCAGAGGCAAACTAATTGAAAGATCCAAGAATGAATACTCTGGTTCCATATGTTGTTGAACAGTCTGGAACCGGAGAAAGACAGTATGATATCTTTTCACGTCTCTTAAAGGACAGGATCATATTCATCGACGGCGAGATTGGCGATCAGATGGCCGATCTCGTTGTCGCTCAGCTTATCTTCTTGGAAAGCGAAGATCCTAAGAAGGATATTAATCTGTATATCAACTCCCCTGGGAGGTGTAGGCTATCATAACGCCCTCGTC
>JAGBWX010000012.1 GCA_017629575.1 Spirochaetales bacterium
AAGAAAAATCCTATCTCTCGTCGTCTCCTTCGCAGGCATACTCTTGATGCTCGTTTTCTCTGGCAAAAATGATTTGGGAGAAGTTGTTCTCTTTGCATTCCTCTCAATAATCTCAGGTGCCCTTACGATGACTCAAATGGTATATAATTCTGGCTTTGCGAAGCTCAAAGGACCATTCTTCTCTGCACGCCAGAACGTAATATCTGGTCTTGCAGGAATAGTATTGTTCATGCTCCTCTTCAATGCTAGGGAATCGGCTACAGCACTCAAGGGTTTGGCAGACCTAAACCTCTTCCAGATAGTATCTGGAGGAATGCTTGGCTGTGTTGTAGTTGTATCTGCAAATATCGTAATACCAAAGATTCCAGGAGCTGCATCTTCAATTTTGATGTCAGCAGGACAAATCATGACAGCAGTCCTATTGGACTTCTTCCTCTATTCAATGCTTGATACTCCAATGATTATTGGCTCTGTATTGATGATTGCAGGAATCATGATAGCTGACTGATCAGCATTTTCTAGATTTCTTTTCCTTTTTGTACTGCTCAACCTGAATCTTACCTGTTGATATTAGAATAGCAATAGGCTTTAGGTTTTCACTGCTTGCACAGACAATCTGAACAACAGATGTAAGAGGGACAGCAAGGAACATACCTAAAATGCCCCAGATATATCCCCAAATTGCAAGAGAGACAAGGATAATCAGAGGTGAGATATTGAGCTGTACGCCCTGAAGCTTAGGGTCAATGATATTGCCCAAAACCATCTGTGTCATAATAAACATAGATCCTGCAACAATAACGACATTCCAATTAGGCATGAACTGAACCATAGCCATAAAGATTGCAATACCTGTTACTAAGATGGATCCAATTGTTGGAATAAAGTTGAGGATGAATGCCAATACACCCCAAACAAGTGGGAAATCCATGCCAGTGACAATCGCTATAAGATAGAACATTACACCTGTTCCACCACTGATAATTATCTTAATGAAGAGATATTTGGAAATAAGCTTATTCATCCTTCCAACCATCTCTGCAAGTTTTATGCCCTTTTCCTTTGGAAGTGCAATAACAATCTTAGGAAAGATAGTTGAACGCTCAAGAATAATGAACAAGAGATAAAGGAATACCAGCATGCAGTCGCCTATGATATTCACGAATTTTGAGCTGACTGATGTTAAAAATGATGTGATGATTCCGAACCAATCGATATTCATCCATGCAATAAGGCTAAATGGCTGACCTTCCTCAACACCAAATAGGCTTCTAAGCTTATCAGAAAGGAAAACATCCAGAGCATTGACTTTAGAAACATATTGAGGAAGCTTTGTCATCAATGTATTTACCATGATAAAAAACACATAGACAAACAGAAAGAAGCAGGCAAGAACGATAATCATAGCTAGGATCACTGAAATTACCTTTGGAATTCTTACCTGGTCGCACTTGCTCAAGAATGGATTAACAAACATAAAGATGAAGAATGCAACAACCAATGGGAGAATCTCATTGGAAAGGCTCTTCATCAAGAATAGAGCTAAAATGCAAGCTCCAAATGCGAGGGAGTAACTCGTTATCTTGCTATATCTTTCTGTTCTAAGCTGTTCCATAGAACAAGAATATCATTGTATGGCAAAAGGTAGCAATATTAGTTAAAATCAAAATATGGAAATTGGTGAATATCTAAACAGAGTCCAAATTGTTTTAGTTGAGACTCAGGACGGAGCAAATATTGGCTCAGTATGCAGAGCAATGAAGACAATGGGACTTGAAAATCTCGTAATAGTCGGTGACAGGGAATACGACGAAAACAGAGTAAGAACTCTCGCTCTTCATGCATCAGACCTCTGGGAGAATGCAAAGAGAGTGCCTACTCTCGATGAAGCTCTCAAGGATTCAATCCTTTCTGTTGGTGCAACAAGAAGACGTGGAAAGTTTAGAAAGATGAGCTCATACTCTCCTGAGCAGCTTGCTGAAAAGATATCCTCAATGCCAGAGGGAACTATCTCAATTGTATTCGGTAGAGAGTCTGATGGCCTTAGAGATGATGAGGTCAATAAGTGTGCTGCCATCGTAACAATCCCAACATCTGAGAAATTCCCATCACTCAACCTTTCCCAGGCTGTACAGATTATTAGCTATGCTTTGTTCCAGCATGCACTTCCATATGTTCAGGGCATGACTGCCATAACAAAAGAAAGAATTCAAAATGGCATCGATGACATCTCATCCCATCTCACAGCAATTGGCTACTACAAGTGGGACGAAGAGGAAAAATGGACAAGACAGTTCCTTGCTGACATGGTTGAAAGAGCAGGCCTCTCAGAAAGCGAGATGCAGAGATTTGAAAAGATATTCCGAAAGACTGAAAATATCGTAAAATTCAAGGCAAGGGAGATTGAAAATGAAGGCTAAGAGTTTTTTGGATCCACTTCCAAGAGTAGTTGCTCATCGTGGAGATAGCGCAAACTTCCCAGAAAATACACTTCCAGCATTCCTTTCTGCATCAAAGATGGGAATAGACATCATCGAAACAGATGTTCACCTCACAAAGGATGGAGAGCTCGTAATCTGGCATGATGACACACTTGAAAGAAACACAAACGGTACAGGAACTCTTGAGTCCCACACCCTTGAGGAGTTGAAGGCGCTTGATGCTGGCTATACATTCACCCAAGATGGTGGAAAGACATTCCCATTCAGAGGAAAAGGCGTTCAGCTCTGCACTCTCGATGAAGCCTTGAAGGCTTGTCCTGATACTAGATTCAATATCGACCTAAAGAGTCAGGAAGATGAGATTGCTGAAGTTTTCATCAAGATCATCAGAGATAACAAGGCTGAGGATAGAATTTGCTGTGCATCCTTCCACCTCAACAATCTCAAGAAAGTTAGAGCTCTTGCTCCAGACATTCTCACATCCATCACAACTGCAGAAGTAATACCACGCGTACTCTTCAGACCTTTTTACTCAAATAAGCCATCAAAGAGAAAGATCATCTTCCAGGTTCCTGTCTCACAGAGTATCTTCAAGATCATCACTCCTGCATTCGTAAAGAAGTGGCATAAAAAGGATGCAGTAATCATGGTATGGACAATCAACGAGGAAGAAGAGATGCGTCGTCTCTTCAAGCTCGGTGTAGATACAGTAATGACAGATAACCCAAAGATTGTAATCAAGGTAGCAGAGGAGCTTGGTCTTAGATAACTAGCGATTTTGCAAGAAGAACGGGCATCGTTTGATGCCCTATATTATTCACCTGTCCCCTACGATTATCGAGTGGATAATACAATTTTTCAGCAGATTTTCAGATATATTTTCTGAAGGTAACTTGCAATGGCGTCCAGCTCATTGCAAACATCTGCGAGTGTTGCATTGAAATATAGCGAAGAGCTAGTTGTAATCACAACAATAAGCAATGATGAAGAAATAATCGCGATAGATTTCCAAAGCTTTTCTCTATTCATTGCAGCCTCTCTTAGAACGCAGACTTCAAGCCAATATAAGGCTTAATGCATACACCAGAAACAGTATTGCTTTCAGTAGCAGACTCGTTCATATACTCAAGCTTGGCAGATGTAGAAATCGGTATAGATGCGCTTAAGCCAAAGTCAAAAGCAAGATCCTCGAATGAAGTTTCAAGGCCAATTTTACAATCAGCATAGTGAATAAGGGTTGTAAGAGTTGCATATCCACCGGATATAAACTCAGCATCACGGTCAAATGCGAGGCGATAGCCTACAGATGCATGATATTTAATCTCGTCATAGCTTTTAACAGCGTAGAGACCTACTCTATAGTTAGTTAAAAAATCTGAGAAATCTGTAGGAATGCTGACTCCATTCAATTCGCATGATAGCGGAGCATCAAGTCCTAAACCCAAAAGGAAACCAACTCCAATTTTCTCATTCAACAAGACTATGTCATTGGTTAAAGATAAAAAAGTTGCCCTTTCATTGATTACATATGTATTACCATCTTCAGTCAGCTTTTCATCACAAATCATAAAATCGAGTCCAAGGTTTGAATAAAGGAGCACCTTTGCACTTAAAGGACATAACGCAACAACCAAAAATAAAATAAAAATAGCTTTTCTCATATCCTAATGGTAAGAAAAGCTATTCAAGAATATGTCGCTTATAAAGAGACAAATTAGAATCCTAATGGCCTGCAGCCATTTTCAAAAAGCGCCTCATTTATTCTAAATATGTCATAGATCTTCTTCTCAATGAAGAATCCAACTATTACATCCTCTTTATAGAATCCAGAAAGAGCAAACCCTGCGCTTTCCAAAAGGGCCTTGCAATCAGCAGAACCCAGCTCAAGTGCAATTGCCAGAGAAATAACAGTTTGTTTTGAAGGTCTATAGTTTTCATCGCTTCTAATCTTGGAAAAGACGCGTCTATCTAGATTTGCCTTCTTATAGCATTCAACCTCAGATATCCCCTTCTTATCAATAAAGCCAAACAATATCGACCTAAAGCTTTCTCCCTTTGGTTCATATAAAAGACTCTGGCAGAGAATTCTATCAGGGAACAGATACCTCTTAATGTATTCTTTGAGTTCTGAATCTTCCCAAACAGGAAAAACCATATCCTCATATAGAAGCATGATTTTTAAATCATCTCTTTTATCCAAATAGTCTAAAAAAAGATTTCTCAAGCTTATGAAAAGATCCGATTGAATAGCATAGGCTGGAAGCTTTACAAATACTTTGCCACTATCGCCCAACAAATGCAGTCTTTCCTCGTAATATGAAAAGACATCTGATTCATTCATTGACTCCGTACTATCAATAACCATTGGCTTAAACTTCTCAACAGGAAGCTTGCTCATGTGTCTAAATGTGTACAAAGGCATGGTTTTCCCCTTTATTAAAAAAGCTGCCCGGAGGCAGCTTCCTATCATATCATCTTGTCTGGATCTAAGTTGTCTGACTCAATATCCTTGAAATACTTGTAGGTATCTACCTTAAGCTCACCGCATGCTGGCTCATCGCAAACGATGATTGCCTTTCTATGCATCTGGAGAGCAGAGCATGTCCATGCCTGTGAAACAGAACCCTCAATAGTTGCAGCAAGAGCTCTTGCCTTTGAGTGGCCATTTACAAGGATGATGACTTCATTGCTGTCTGTAACTGTCTGTACGCCAACAGTGAGAGCTGTTGATGGAACCTTAGAAATATCTCCATCGAAGAATCTTGAGTTCATGACCTTTGTATCGTAAGTAAGAGTCTTGACTCTTGTTCTTGATGAAAGAGATGAGAATGGTTCATTGAATGCAATATGGCCATCAGCGCCAATACCACCCAAGAAGAGATCGATACCACCATAGGAAGCAATCTTATCTTCATATCTCTGGCACTCTGCCTCTGGGCACTCTGCGTTACCATTGAGAATGTTGATGTTCTCTCTAGGAATGTCTACAAAGTTGAAGAAGTTAGTATACATGAATGTGTGGTAAGACTGAGGATGGTCCTCAGGAAGACCTACATACTCATCCATATTGAATGTAACAACGTTCTTGAAGGAAACATATCCTTCCTTATTGAGCCTGATAAGCTCCTTATAAGTTCCAAGTGGTGAAGAACCTGTTGGGAGACCTAAAACAAATGGTCTATCCTCTTTATGATTCCTGATCTTGTTTGCAATGTATCTTGCTGCCCATAATGAAAGCTTTTCATAGCCAGGCTCAATAATAACTCTCATAATATCCTCCTCTTGTAGTATACCAAGAGTACAGACAATGAACAACTCAAAGTTATTTATCAGAAGAATCTATAAGGGCAGAAGCAATAACTCTGTCGCCATCGTAGACAACAGCGCTCTGACCAGGTGTTGCGGCCTTAACATCTTCAACAAACTCCAATACAGGACCTTTTTCAGAAATATAAGCCTTGCTTGCTGAACCTGGGCTAGTAGATCTGATTTTAGAAGAATAGATCATATCTGGATTGAAGCACTCCTCTCCTACCCAAGCAATGTCCTTCAGATAAACTCTTTTCTGCCTTGTGTAGCCCTCAGTTGCAACAACAACGGTATTAATCTTGCTATCGAGCTTAACGACATAAAGTGGCTCGCTATACGCAATTCCAAGGCCCTTTCTTTGGCCAATGGTATAGTGCCAGAAGCCCTTATGATAGCCCAATGTCTTTCCATTATCGAGGAGAATGATCTTGCCTTTTCTATCCTTGACATCAAGAAGATCTGTGTAGTCGCCGCCATAGAAATCCTGGCTTTCTCTCTGTCCTGGCTCATGGAAGCCAGCTTCCTCATCGATCTTTCTTACCTCATCCTTTGTAATTCCACCCAATGGAAACAATGTCTGGGAAAGCTGTTCCTGTGTGAGTCTAGACAAGAAGTAGCTCTGGTCCTTCTTTAAATCCACAGCCTTCAAGAGCTGGTAACGACCATTTTCACCCTTTTCGATTCTTGCGTAGTGTCCTGTGGCAAAATAGTCAAAATCCAAGATTTTGCGCGCTTCATCAAGCATTGCGCCAAACTTGATCTTTGTATTGCACCAGATACATGGATTAGGAGTCCTGCCATTCATGTATTCATTCCTGAAGTTTTCGAGAACTGTGCTTTCATAGAGCGATGAAACATCAACAACATGGTGTTTCATCCCAATTTCCTTGCAGATTCTCTCAATCTCAGGAAGCTCTTCTTCTTTGTTTGGATTGTAGCAGCTATTAGCGCTTGCAGGCATAGGATAAGGACTATCCTTTGCCCAAATGAGCATAGTAATACCCTCGACCTCGTATCCAGCTCTCTTCACGAGAAGAGCTGCTACGGAGGAATCTATTCCGCCTGACATTCCAACAAGAACTTTCTTCATAGTGCGATTGTACCATAATTGCCATGTTTAGGCACTTACCCTTTCTTTCTATCCTTAGAGCCTAGAAATGAAGGAAGAAATTGGGCCAATAAGAACAATGCTATCTCAACAGCCAAGATAATCATGGGAACAGGACTCTCTGGCTCAAGAGAACTAAAGAACAAGAATTCAGCAACTATCAAGGCCAAAGTCATGAACGCTCCGATGCTGAATACAAAAGTTGAATAAAGCTCCTCCACCATGCTACTATCCCCATCAGAATTCTTGCCAAAAGGAATACGGAATCTACGTCTATTTTGTTTAGGGACAACTTTCAAATATATTCCGTAGACAACCATGAATAAGGGAATTACATAGAGCAAAAAAGATGAATAATCCATTGATTCTCCTTCAATCCCCCACATAAAAATAATAGAAATTGCAATGAAAGGTTTTTTTAACCAATTATTTCCATCTACAGAGCTTAAATGGAAATAATTCTCATTCTCTAAAAAAAACTAAATTGCTATTATATTTATCAGGAGGATGTTGCAATGACAATTATCATCGTACTTCTAATCATCGTTGTTATCGCTGCTGCTTTAATCGGCATCTATAACTCTCTTGTAAGACTCAAAAACAAGGCTGAAGAAGCTGAAGCAGGTATCGACGCTCATCTCAAGCAGAGATATGACCTTATCCCTAACCTCGTAGAAACTGTAAAGGGCTATGCTAAGCATGAGAGCTCAACTCTTGAGGCTGTTATCCAGGCTAGACTTTCAGCAATGACTGCAACAACAACAGAAGCAAAGGACGAAGCAAACAACGTTCTTTCAGGAACACTCAAGAGCCTCTTCGCTCTTTCTGAAAGCTACCCAGACTTGAAGGCAAATACAAACTTCCTCAATCTCCAGGATAAGCTCACAGGCATTGAATCAGAACTCCTCAGTGCAAGAAAGTACTATAATGCTGTAGCTAGAACATTCAACGATAAGGCAATGGTATTCCCATCATCCATCGTTGCTTCAATGTTCCACTTCAAGAAGCTTTCTTACGTACAGATTGAAAGTGAAGCAAGAGAGAACGTAAAGGTACAGTTCTAATGAAGAAGACATTTCTCTTGGCGGCATTAATCTTAATGTCGCTTTGTTCTCTATATGCAGAGAACTTCTACATCCAGAACTACGATGTAAAGCTTGATGTAGCTCCAAATGGAAAAATCCATGTCGATGAGGTGTTGGACGTATATTTCACATCTCCTTCCCATGGAATTATGCGCGATATCCAGGACTACTTTGAAAACGACAGACAGCCATGGGATCCAATTGTTGCAAAGGTTACCAATATCCAGGCGACAGACCTTCATTCCGTAAACACAGATGGAGATTATACAACCCTTGCACTTGGAGACCCAGATAAATACATCACAGGCAACAAGACATACAGAATCTCATATGACTACGACCTTCAGTATGACAGGTACGAAGAATATGACGAACTCTATTACAATATTGTCTCAGCTGCTTGGGGCTGCAATATGGACAATGTCTCATACTCTGTAACACTTCCATTCAGCGAAAAGGTAAATGGTATCTGGATTACAGCTGGAGACTTCATGACATCAGACCTCTCCAACTACACGCTCAGCGAAGATGGAAGAACAATTTCTGGCAGCTATAAGAACCTTGGAGCCTACCAGGCAATCACAATCAGAGTTGAGATGGAAGAAGGCTATTACCAGGGACAGGTCATACCAAAGGACAATACTATTTTTTTTATGACTCTCTGCATCGCTATTGGAGCTCTTCTCTTAGTTGCAGTAATTCTCCTGTTCATAAAGTTTGGAAAAGATGATGAGCTTATCATAAAGGCAGAATTCCACCCTCCATTTGATATGACACCAATGGACCTTGGCTTTGTTATTGATGAAAGCATCGACTACACCAAGGAAGTAAGTGCAATGCTCTTCTATTGGGCCGATAAAGGCTATATCTCCATTGAAGAGAAAGAAAAGGATGATTTCACTTTCCGTAAAATCAAGGATCTGGGAGATGATGCAAAGCCTTCTGACAAGAAACTCTTCGATATCATCTTCAGAAATGGTGAATATGCTGATGCCGAGACAATGGTTGCAAATAACTTCGTTGGAAAGATTTCTGCGTCTGTAATTCCTGAAGAAAAGCGCTATTTCACAGGTGAAAGAGCTCTCAAGAGCAAAACATCTAGCAAGATGAGAAGCCTCTCTGTGTTCTTGATGTTTGCATATACAGTTCTCTTTGGCTTCTTATGCTCTTTAAGATACCTTGGTGCTCTGTCTCTTACCCTTCTCTTGCTTGGTCTTTTCTTCAATGTAATCATCGCATTGATGGCATCTAACTTTACAAGTAGATATCATGTTCGCGGAACAGCAAAGAAGGGGCTTTCTCTACTCCCACCAATCATCATTTCCATCTTAGTTGCAATAATGATGGGAGCAACACTCTCTGACGTGGCACCAATGCTTCTTTCTCTTGTAGCAGGTGTTGTATATGCAGCAACAATCTTTATTGGAACATATACAGCAATGCTTATGGAAAAGCGCAGTGCTTATGGGCAGAAGGTTCTGGAAGGAACTCTTGGCTATAGAGATTTCATCAACCTTGTTGAAATCGACAAGCTCAAGCTTCTCATCGACGAGGATCCTGAGATTTTCTACCATACATTAAGCTTTGCAATGGCATTTGGCTTGGAAGAGACTTGGGCAAAGAAATTCAAGGGCCTCTATATCCCAGCTCCATCTTGGTATGTATCAACAACTCCAATATCTGACGCTTACTTCTATTCTAGAATGAGCAGACGCTGGAGACAGACATTCTCAGCTCAATTGGCAAAGAGTGCTCCAGTATCTGGTGGCGGTGGCCATAGCACATTCTCAGGTTCATCAGGCTTCTCTGGTGGCGGCTTCTCTGGTGGCGGCGGAAGAAGCTGGTAAAATAAACCAAAGCTCATGGAGAGGGATCACACCCTCTCCTTTTTTAGCTCTTTGTAGTTCAATCCACAATCAAATAACAAAGCTTTTTTCTTGTCCAAATACAATCCTATCTTCTATGCATATTGAATATCAGAAAAGGTCTCATTACCTAAATATCTATAATACAAAAAAAAGAGGAAGACGATTGCCTTCCTCAATGCTTTATAGCTTTTTGTACTCTTAGAATGAAATTCCAAATGTCATATCTGCAGATACTCTGTGTTCCTTTGAAGGAAGAATGAATCTGTAGTTAACTTCTGTTCCAAGAGAGATATTATCATTAAGCATGAATCTAATACCAACATTTCCAGCTGCATATGCTGCTGTTGAGAATGGACCAATCTTTCCAAGTGTATGTGTAGTTGCACTTCCGCCATTGTCATAGATAGCAGAATAGCCCAAACCACCACCAAGATAGAAGTCGATGTTTCTATTGCCGAAATAAGCCATAATCTTAAGATCTGCATTAAGTGAATACCAGAGATCCCCAGAAGTAAAGAGAGCGCTTGGACTAGAAATGCCACTCCATGCATAGTTCTTTGGCATTACCTCAGCTGAGATATCTGTTCTAAAGCCAAGGCCAGCATATCTAGCGCTTACAATATTCTGGAAGTCAAATCCAATACCAAACTTTGGTGACATATACTGCAAGGAAACAGGAGTTTCGAAGTTGAATCCAGAAGCAAAACCACCAGAGAGAATGAGATTGAATTTAGATTCATACTTAGCCTTTTCAGAAGCAACGCATACTTCGATATTAGAAGGACAAACTGGAGAAGAAGGAACTTCTACTACCACAATTTCCTCAACTGGTTCTTCTGCAACAACGATTTCCTCGATAGGCTCTTCTATGATAACTTCCTTAACAGGCTCTTCGTCTTCTTCGAGCTTTGCAATATAGTAATCAAGATATTCGCCTACTTCCTTTTCCACTACATCAAATACCAGCTTCTGCTCTGATTCTGTAAGGACGTATGGATAATCAACAAAGATTGTATCCTCACCGAAATAGAACTTTACGCCATCTACGTATATTGAATACTTAGGGAACGCAAATGCAGCAAAGTCTTCAAGGTCTGATGGATAGACGATATTTGATGGATATATAACCGTTGCATCCTCAGTACCAATTCTGAAGTCTGCTGAATAACCGTAGAAAGAGATGGAATCATTGTATTCAGGCTGTTCTACAGTTTCAGCAACGATAGGCTGTTCTACAGTTTCAGCAACGATAGGCTGTTCTACAAGTTCAGCAACGATAGGCTGTTCTATCGTTTCAAGCTTTGCAAGGTAGTAATCAAGGTATTCGCCTATTTCCTTTTCCACTACATCAAATACCAGCTTCTGGTCTGCTTCTGTAAGGACGTATGGGTAATCTACTTCGATTGTGTCCTCACCGAAATAGAACTTTACGCCATCCACATATGTTGAATACTTAGGGAATGCAAATGCTACAAAGTCTTCAAGGTCTGATGGATAGATGATGTTTGATGGATATTTTACAGTCGCATCCTCTGTTCCAATTCTAAAGTCAGCTGTGTAGCCGTAGAAAGAGATGGAATCTTTGTACTCAGGAGCTGGTTTAGCTAACTCTTCAAGATGGTCAAAGTACTCTTCAATTTCATTCTCAAATATCTCTGAAACAACTTCATGCTCTTCTACAGTCAGACTCTTTGGATACTCAACCTCAACAAGATTGCCTTTATCCTCGACATCTAAAGCCTTTGCATACTGCTCATAACCTGAGAATACATGCTTGAAGAAATCTTCAAGAGTATTTCTTGATCTAGAATTTCTAACATACTTAATTGTTGCACTGCTTGGACCAAGATTAAACTCAACAGAGAAAGAGCCGAAAGATACTGAATAGTATGAATAATAGTATGCAGTAGAACTTCTCTTTACCTCTACCTTTGATTTCTCAGGCTCTACAACAGTAATCTTGAGGTTCTTTGCTTCTGCTTCTGTTGGTGTCTTTGGCTCTTCTGGCACTTCAGCAAGAATTACTTCTTCAACAACTGGAGCAACCTCAACGATAGCCTCAGCAACTATAGAAGGCTCAATTTCTGCTTCCTCTACCTTTTTTATGCTATTGACAAGCTTTACTGTCTCAGCATTTAAGATATCGAAAATTGCAAGCTGATCTGCTTCTTCAAGAGTATATGGATAATCAATGTAGATTACTCTATCCTTGATTTCATATGTTACATCGTCCAAATATGCATCATATTTTGAAGCAACTGTGGAGATAAGAAGCTCAGCATCTTCCATTTGAACAGTTCTGTCGAGATAAATCTCTGAATCCCATCTGCCAATTACTAAATCAGCAGCGTAGCCACCATAAGAAATCTCGCCATAGATATTCCAGTCAATTGAAGAATCTAGCTCTGCCTGGATTCTTGCTTCTTCAGCAGCCTTTGCCTCTGCTTCAGCCTTCAGTCTTGCTTCTTCTGCGGCCTTTGCTTCTGCTTCGGCCTTTAGTCTTGCTTCTTCTGCGGCCTTTGCCTCTGCTTCGGCCTTCTGTCTTGCTTCTTCTGCTGCTTTGGCTTCTGCTGCCGCCTTAGCTTCAGCTTCCGCCTTGATTCTAGCCTCTTCAGCAGCCTTAGCCTCTGCCTCTGCAGCCAAGATTGCAGAATCATCCTGCTTTTCAGCTACAGCAACAACAGGAACTGGTTCAGATACTACAGGAGCCTCATCTTTTGAGCACTTAACAAGACTTACAAGAAGGATTATAACGATTGCTGCGATGGCAAAGAGGATTCCAAGCTTCTTGCTATCAAGCTTCTTGGATGGGGAAACTGCTATCTTAGTTTTAGGTTCCACCTTTACTGTGGATTTAGATTCCACCTTCACTACAGGCTTTGGTTCAGCCTTTACTGCAGGCTTTTCCTCTAAAATTGGTGCTGGTGTAGATTCGATTTTCTTTGCAGGTCTGTTGCCACCAAGAACCTTGAGAGTCTTTATATCTTCAGTTACAACGTCTATAGCCTTTACTTCGACCTTCTTCTGCTTCTTCTTTCCACCATTGAGGTATCTTTCAATGAGTTCAAGCTCTTCTTCTTTTGTAAGATCGATTTTCTTTTCATCGATTCTTGGCTGACTTCTATAGTTCTCTTCCTGGCTGGATGTCAAAAGAGCAGCAATATAGCAGTACTCATCGGCAGAGCGTTCAAGAGCAATTGCTTTCTCATACGCAAAATCCGCCTTGCGTACAACTTCCTTCTGCTCTTTCTTTAACGCATCTCGCTTTGACTTAAACTCTTCCTTAACAGAATCATCAGAACCCTTAGGAGCTCTGCACTGTTTAATCTGTACATCGAGCTCTTCTTTGCGTGCAGTTAATTCATTGTATGCAACAATTGCATCATCAAAGCCCTTTGATGTTGTTTTAGCCTGCCTAATGATAGAATTGAGAGAAATTGACTTCAAATCCTTTTCGATCATCTCTTCGGTTGAAAGTTGAGTTCTTTCTACACTGCGATAAACTGGCTGAGGTCTTTCCTCGTCACTTCTGATAATCAAATAACCTTCATTGGCCGCAGCTCTTTCTTTGAGAAGCTTCTCCCTAAGAGCCATCTTCTGTCTCTGTCTTTCCAGTTTTAGAGAGACGCGACCACTTTCTGGATTACGCTTATTTGCTCCTCTTTTTCTTTTTGACACGTTTTTTCTACTGTTCCCCAAAGCACCCTCCTTTTGACTAAACCATGCCAGAACCATCCAAGACTTAGCCCATACAAATGTTAAATATTATTATACCACGAAAGGAACTATTTTTCCTATTGATTTTGTGACAATTCTCAAAAAACATAAAAACATTCTAAAAGATTTCGAATCGATGTTGATTGGTTGCTTAATAGTACACCTAACAACTGGCATTTCATCATTCAAGGCCTTAAAATCAAGGAAAACCAAGCAAAAGAATTGATTGTTTATCATTTTCTGATATTATTTTTTTGATGAAAAAATTTGCATTTATGCTGATAATCTTTTTGGTTTTGCCAATCAGCCTGTTCTCAAAAACAATAGGCTTCAATGTCGCTTTGTATGGTGGACTCGATGGCATCTCCGATCTTAGAGATATTAATAGTTTCCCATTGAGAACTGCAGACTCTTTTGAAATTGAAGTAACGCCTTTTGCTATTACATTGGATAGATTCTCTATTGGCCCTATTGTCGCTTATACAATAACACGCCCAACAAAACCATATAACAACGTCATTATCCTTGGATGCAAGGGCTATGCATATGGAATCGATGTTTCCTATAGAGCATCCGAAGAAGTTTCTCTTGGAGCTGAATGCAGATTCGGACATGGTAAATATGACAAAACATCTATTTACTATGCATCCTTTGAGGGATTCTTGAATGCTAGGTATTATCATAGTTTAGGTTTTATTGGTGTAAAGTCGGGCGTTTCATATAAGAAGGAAACTCTATCCGCAGTATGCAGAGTTGGAGTCGGGGTGGAGTTCTGATATGAAGAAATATCATTTATTGCCAGTTCTCTTAACACTCTTATTAACAGTCAGCTGCGATGTGTTCCAGCCAGAGGTTAAGCCAACAATCAGAATCATTACAGTCGCTTCCGACTATAAGAATCTTGAAAATGGTCCAAACAATCTACCTCTAAGCCCTGTTGACCAAAAGGGAATTAAGGACCAGTTGGAGTTTCTATCCCAATACGCAGGCTACGAATATGAGGGAATCCATGTCACATATGAAAATGGAATGCTTTCCGCAACTCGCTCTTCTTCAAGGACTGGAGAATCTAAGTTCTGCCCAAGCGAGTATCTACCATATCAAGGCAACTCCGCTAAGCACATGAACCCACTAATTCTCGATGTTCTTGATACTGTTGCAACAGAGGCTCAAGATAACGATATTACAGTATTCTACTATTCAGGACATGGTGCAGGCTATCGCGATACGCTCAAAATGAAATGGCTCAAGGTCGGAACACTCTTCTTTGAAGGAAATAGCCAGGATGGACTCCATCCAGACGAACTTCATGCAGCGATGGCTAAAATCAGGGGTAAGAAGTTGATTATGATTGATGCCTGCTATTCAGGAGCATTCGTTTACAATGACATCAACTATCCAGATTCAACAGACAAAGCATTCGACGAGCTCTTTACTTTGCCAACAATCAAGAATGACAATATGTGGATCATGTCTGCTTCGAAAGATACTGAACAAGCATATGCTCCTTCTTCTAAAAAGGGAGGTTTTAGCTACTTCACACAGGAAGTACTTAACTATTTAGGCTATGATTCACAAGCAAAAGAACCTGCATTGCCAACAAAAAAGGACATCTGCTACTCAGACATCCTTTCTTATGCTCAAGAATTCATTACATACTCCCAGCATCCTCAGGGAGAGGATACTATAAGAGATCTTTGCCTATTCTCTCTACCAAACCTTTGAGAAGCTATCGCGCTGCTCTGTATGTTCTGTTGCTACAGTATAACAGCCCTTGCTGTCTGTCTTTAGGTTCATGACATTGCCACTCTTATCTGAAAGAACAACATTGAGGTTGTCACCCTTAAGAATCTCAATGAATTCCAAAGATTCATAGATATCTTTGATGGTATCGTCGTAGATTCCCATATACATCTTCTTTCCATCGACTTTCTTTTCCTCGATGGACCAAGCATTGCCTAGTGCTAGCTTCATAGCTCCGTTATCAGAAGAAACATCTAAATAATCAAAGCCCTGGCGCACACTCTGGTAAGGGTATGTAATTCTGATGTATTCAACCATCTCCCTACAGGTGTCTATTGAGAAATAGAACTCAAAGGCCTCATCCTTCAGCCTTGTATCGCGGAAGTAACGGAAGATAGCGTAACTAGAGATTTCTATTCCGCCCTCCTCTGATGCAGTGGATGCGAATAGAGCCGATGACATAATTAATAAAATACCTAATATACCTAGTAGTTTGATTGCTTTCATACATTCAATCTACCATAGGTTTTATGGATTAGAAAGTACTTTTGTCACACAACTAGGTGTTTAGTTCCTTAATCACCTTCTTATAAGGAGCAACCATGCCTTCTGTCATGGCCCCGCCAGCCTTCTTCATAATTTTTGGATTGGACAGCAATGCACCTACAAGATACATCTTGATTATTGTTCCCTTTCTCTTTTGAGGGAAGTCATACTGTCCATTATCTCTAAAGAACTTATGGTCAGCTTTCATCATGCCGCGCATTGTATAGATCAAATCTCTGAATATCTTCATGCCACCAACGCCATAGAAGCTCTGAGGCTTAGATACCTTGTTATCCAGAATATAGGATATTGTCTTTGCAAGCTTATCAATCTCAGCATCTGGATCAACCTCATCTGTTGCTGCTCCTGCAAAGATATTGCCTCCGACATCAGCTCTAGCTTCAAGAATTGTCCTGAGATTAATCTCCTCGCTATATGGACCATTGATGATATATCCAACAGGGCTTCCCATTGTTACTGTCCTATGGCCATTGCAGAATTGCCTATCATCAAACATCTTGAACTTAGGTCCCATTGAATGATCCTTGATTGAGAACGCATAGACTATGCACTCTGCACTCTGAATCTCTTTTCTCAGATATTCATCATAGCCATCCTTGTATATGCACTTGCCGCTTACTGCACAATTAAAGCATCCAAGACAACCACCTAAAATGGAAATATCCTTAAGCCTTATAATCCTTACATTCCTATCAGAGACAGCTTGGAAGCGTTTGACCATAAGAGCAAGATTGTCGTTTATCGACTCATAGTCTGCTATAACAACAACATCTCCCTTTCTCACGCCAGTATATGGAGAGGCAATAGTTGCGCTCTTCATCTGATATGAAGATACAAGCCTATCGAACTTCTCATAGTAGTTGTTCTCGAATGACCACTTAACCATCTTGAACCAATCGCGAAGCTCCTTCTGCCCCTTCTCCGAAAGAAGATCTTCCATATCGGCAGAGAGACCCTTGATGTACTTCATCTCAAGATCCTTTGCATTGTCCTCTATATAACGATGGGCTGTAGAATCATAAAAATGCTTGGAAGTTGTAATCTGTGTGCAGAATTTACCAGATAGTCTAAGGTTGCTCTTCTTTAGTAGATCAATGAAGTAATGCAGCTGAGAAGGCGCTATGAAGGTATAGACAGGATAAGAAAAGACTATAAGGTCTGCGTTTTCAATAGAATCTACAATTGGAGATATGTCTTTAATGTACCCCTTAATCCTCTGGCCAACGTCAATGTATGTGAATTTATCATCACAGTTAAGTTTTTCCAAATAGTTCATGCTATGAACTGTTATGCTATTGCTGCCCTTAGGGCTACCATTGATTACTACTATGTTCATATAAACCTCAATTTTGATTCTAACATATCTTAGTGGGACTATTTTCGTTATTTTGTATTAATAATTAAAAACACCATTCTCAAACCATTAAAAAGAAGGGGACTTTAATTGAACGAGGAAAACAAAAGACGCTAGAATAAGAAAAGCAATAATAAGGAATAGATATATGGAAAACTCTTTTGACATCATCAAAAAAGAGCTGCCTAATTACAAGAAGGTAGTTGTCATCGGACATATCCAGCCAGATGGGGACTGTGTTGGAAGCTCTCTTGGAATGGCTTATATTCTCAGAGACAACTTTGGGATCGAGCCGATTGTCGTAAATCAGGAACTCAAAAGATTTGAATTCCTTGGCAATTGGACACTCCCAAACAATGTTGATTACAGCGACGCCTTCGTAATCCAGGTCGACAATGCAACAAGACATAGAAGTGCAGACCCTGATTTCATCAATGCACCTTGCATCCTCAAGATAGACCATCACTTGGTAGTCGATTCCTATGGTCACTACAATGTAGAAAAGAAGAAGCCTAGCTGCTGTGAAATCATTGCAGAGGATGCCATCAATGCAGGTCTTACAATCGGAAAGGAAGCTGCTAGATGCCTCTATGCAGGAATGGTTACAGATACTGGAAGGTTCGCATATCCTGGAGTAAATTCAGATACTCTCAGAACAGCTGCAACAATGCTTGACGCAGAATTTGACTTTGGCGAATTGATGTCACAAATCAACAAAAGAGAGATGAAGAACGTAAAATTCATCGCATACGCATATAATCAGCTCCAGGTCACAGAAAAAGGCGTTGTATGGATGTACATCCCACAGAGCGCTATAGATTCGTTCGGTCTCTCTTATGACATGGTTAGCGAAGCTCTCATTACAATGCAAAACATCTCAGGACATCCTGTTTATGTTCTGTTCTCAGATCTCTATGACAAAATCAGGGTTGAGTTCAGAAGCGATAGAGTAAAACTCAATCACGTTGCTGAGCATTTTGGCGGAGGTGGCCATAGCTTTGCAGCAGGAGCAAGACTCAACAGCGCAGATGAAATTTCTGCAGTGCTTGAAGAACTCGATAAGCTGCTCTGATAAAAAACATATCTCTCAATACGAGGCATCTTTCCAATCGTTAAAGGAGGTGCCTCTTTTTCATGCCATCTGAAAAGAAATTAAAAATGCTTAGCCTTACCTCATCGAAAATAAAAAATTTAAATAGTTTTTTTATTTTGGGTGACTTTGTCACAGATGATATTATACTTTAGTTAGTATACTCTAACTGTAAATAAGGAAAATAGGAGAAAACATTATGGAAAATACATACAGAATGCCACTTATTGGAGATTTAGCACCAGCATTTGAAGCAATTACAACTCAGGGAGTTATCAAATTCCCAGAAGACTATAAGGGAAAGTGGACAATCCTCTTCTCCCATCCAGCAGACTTCACACCTGTCTGCACAACTGAATTCATGACATTTGCATCAATGATTGATGAATTCAAAGCACTTAATACAGAGCTTATCGGTCTTTCAGTCGACTCTCTCTATGCTCATATTGCATGGCTTAGAAAAATCCAGGAGCTTGAGTGGAATGGCCTTAAGAATATCAACGTAACATTCCCTCTTATTGAGGACATCAAGATGGAAGTTGCTTCCAAGTACGGAATGATTCAGCCTAATAGCTCAACAACACAGGCTGTAAGAGCTGTATTCATTATCGATCCAAACAGCAAGATTAGAGCAGTCTTGTACTACCCTCTCTCAACTGGAAGAAACTTCAGTGAGATCAAGAGACTTATCATCGCACTCCAGAAGGCAGATAGCGACGGTGTTGCAACTCCTGCAGACTGGAAGGAAGGCGATGACGTAATCGTACCAACAGCAGGTAGCTGCGGAACAGCAAAGGAGAGAATGGAAAGCAATGACGAGGGCATGTACTGCCTAGATTGGTTCATGTGCTTCAAAAGAGAAAAGAAGTAACCCAAAACAACAGAATTCATAAACAACTCCCAACTATTCTATAGGCAGCAAATCGCTGCCTATAGTCTTTTAATGCATATATCTGCTTCTTGCTTTTGTGCTACTATCAAGATATGACGCAAGAAGATAGAAACCGTGCCCACTACATAAAAATGACGGAAACTCCTGTTTCCAAGCTCATATCAAAATTAGCAATACCAACAATCATCTCAATGCTTGTATCTTCCATCTACAACATGGCAGATACCTTCTTTGTATCTCAGCTTGGCACAAGTGCATCAGCTGCAGTAGGAGTCGTATTCTCCATCATGGCAATTATCCAGGCTGTTGGTTTTACAATTGGCATGGGCAGTGGCATTCTTGCATCCAGCGCGCTTGGAGCAAAGGACCAGAAAAGAGCAGATTGCGTCGTTTCTTCTGCCATAGCGTTTGGTCTCATCACTGCAACACTGCTATCTATCTTTGGTCTCATCTTCAACAAGAGCTTAATGAGCGTTCTTGGAGCGACAGAGACAATTCTTCCATATGCAGAAGCATACGCAAGATACATTTTCCTAGCATGCCCATTCATGGTTGGATCCTTTATCCTCAACAATGTCCTGAGAAGCGAAGGAAAGGCAACCTATGCAATGATAGGAATCACCTCTGGTGGCATATTGAATATTGCATTAGATCCACTCTTTATTTTCGCATTTAATCTTGGAACAGCAGGAGCTGCAATTGCCACAGCCCTAAGCCAGGCAATAAGCTTTTTTATACTTCTTTATGCGTTTATAAAGGGCAAGAGCAATATCAAGCTAGGCATTAAAAAGATTTCCAAAGATAAGAATGTCTACCTTAGGATATTGAAGACAGGTCTTCCATCTCTCTCAAGACAGGGGCTTGCCTCTATAGCTACTGCACTTTTGAATATCAATGCAGCTGCATATGGAGATGCAGCAGTTGCTGCAATGAGCATCTCTGGAAGAATCACATTCTTCCTCTTCTCTGCACTATTGGGCTTTGGTCAGGGCTTCCAGCCTGTTTCTGGATATAACTGGGGTGCTCAAAGATATGACAGAGTAAGAAAGGCTACAATATTTACTGCAACAGTTGGCACTATCATCATTACAACTCTCTCAGCTATTTGCTTCATCTTTGCGGAGCCTCTGATCACAATGTTCAGAAAGGATGACTTAGAGGTAATCAGAATAGGTATCATAGCTCTTCGAGCACAATGCTTGATGCTTCCTCTCACAGGCATAAATGTAACAACAAACATGGCACTTCAGAGCACCTCCCATGTTGCCTCTGCAACAGTTTTGGCAATGAGCAGACAGGGTATTTTCTTCATTCCATCAATCTTGATTCTCCCAAAGATCATTGGTCTTTTGGGCGTTCAGATTGCACAGCCAGCCAGCGATGGTCTCACATTCCTTCTTACACTCTATTTCTTCATAAGATACCTAAAAAAACTTAAGAAAAAAATGGAAAAACAGGACTAAAATTAATAATTTTTTTAGTCAAATAGTTGGATATACCAATATCTTCAGAGTAGAATAATTACGCTTGGTATCTCAAGGAGGTAAATATGGCAAGAACAGTTGGTGTAGTATCTAGAGGTGTTAGAACTCCTATCATCAAGCAGGGTGATGACCTTGCTTCAATCGTAAGAGACAGCGTACTTGAAGCTGTAAAAGAAGAAAATATAACAG
>JAGBWX010000111.1 GCA_017629575.1 Spirochaetales bacterium
GCTATACGGACTTGTTTCTATCATTGATGACGGATTCTTTGGCAGTCTGAAAGGATTTACTGACCAGTATAGCAAAGTAAGCCTTAGAAGCAAGGACACTTATGCTGATTTGCGTAAGAGAATTGCCCCAATCATCCATAGAACACTTAGGAGCGATGTTCAGGAGTACGTGAAGTACACTGAACGCATACCTTTCGTACAAGAATATTATCCAAGCGAGGATGAACAACGACTTGAAGAACTTGTTACTGAGTATCTTCAGCAAGAGGAATCTTACGGACTCCCAAGGAAGCAGAGATCTTTGATTACTTTGCTTCTGCATAAGTTGTTATCATCATCTTCATTTGCAATTGCCGGTACATTGAAGGCAATTATCGAGAGATTGAAAAATAAGGTAGCAGACTTTAAGAGGCAGAAGGAGGAAGAAAAACCAGAAGAGAATCTGCTTGAGTTTGAATTTGATACCTATGACGAATATGCCGAAGAGTGGGCGGATGAGGAGGATGAAACTGAAGATGGAGAGGAATCCATTAAGGAGGAAGAGAAACTTACAGAAGATGATATTGCGGAGATTCAGGATGAGATTACTCGTCTTAATGAATTCTACAACCTTGCTGTTAGCATTGCCTCAAATAAGAAAGGAGAATGCTTGTTAAAGGCTCTTGATGTGGCATTTGCACAGAAGAGAGAAAAAGGTCAGAGCGAGAAGGCTTTGATTTTTACAGAGAGTACAAGGACACAGGCTTATGTAAAAGAATTGCTTGAGCAGAATGGGCACAAGGGCAAAATCGTTTTGTTTAATGGCTCAAATTCAGATCCAGAATCTAAAGCAATCTATAAGAGCTGGCAGGAAAAGAACCAAAATTCATACAAGGTAACAGGAGTCGCAACAGCAGATAAGCGTCAGGCAATCGTTGATTACTTTAGAGATGAGGCTCAGATAATGATTGCTACCGAGGCTGCATCAGAAGGAATCAACCTTCAATTCTGTTCACTTTTGGTAAACTATGACCTGCCTTGGAATCCGCAGCGTGTGGAGCAGCGTATCGGTCGTTGTCATCGATACGGTCAGAAGAATGATGTCGTGGTAGTTAACTTCATCAACAAGACCAATCGTGCGGACCAGAGAGTCTATGAGTTGTTGGATGGTAAATACAACTTATTCAAGGGTGTCTTTGGAGCAAGTGACGAAATCCTGGGTAATGCCATGGATAGTCTCGATTTCGAACGCAGAGTTCTAGAAATTTATCAGAAATGCAGGGATGAAGCGGAGATTGATGCTGCATTTGATGCTCTCCAGCAAGAAATGAAGGATTCCATTGATTCTACAATGAAGCAGACCCAGATCTCTTTATTGGAGAATTTCGATGAGGATGTTGTAAGCAAACTTAAGATTCGCAAGGAGAATGATTCTGTGAGGCTTAATAAGTTTCAAGAAGATTTGTGGCTCCTTACAATCAACATACTTGGGAATCACATAGATGTTGTTGATAGTGATTCATATAGATTCAGACTCAAGACAAGGTCCTTGGGCAATTCCACATTTATCGTAGGTCCATATCAGATGGGTAAGGATGTTGAAGATTCCTATGTTTACAGGGTTTCTCATCCTCTTGCTCAGTGGGTTCTAGATTCTGCTAAGAGCCTACAGACGTCCGATGAGTCTCTACTATTTGACTATTCGTCTCATCCAAGTAAGATAAGTATCATTGAAAATAAGATTGGCACGAGCGGTATGCTGAGTGTCAGACTTATAAAGTGTTCTTCATCAAAGGATGATGAGGAACATCTTGTCATTTCTATTATAGATTCCGAAGGTAAGGAACTGGATACAGAGTTTGCAAACAAACTTCTGAGGCTGCCTTGCAAGTCGCTTGGTATAGCAAATTTGGAAAAGGCTGAATTGAAGTCTACCCTAGACAAAAAACAGATGGCTTTGCTTGAAGAAATCCGTATGAGAAACGTGGCATTTATACAAGAGGAAAGCGAGAAGATTGAGAGATGGGCAGAGGATCAGACGTTTGCAGCAGAGCAGGAACTTAAGGATATCAAGAAGGCAATCCGAGATAAGACCAGCCTTGCTCGTATGGTAACGGAACCAGAGAAACAACTTGCTATTCAGTCTGAATTAAATGCTTTGCAGAGACAGTTGAAACTAAAACGAGCTCATCTTTTCCGTCTTGAAGATGAGATTGAGGAGATGAGAGACCGTCTTATTGAGCAGATTGAGAAATCCCTTAATCAGAAGGTACAGGAAGAAGATCTTTTCACAATTCATTGGACAATAAAATAACTAACTATATGGCATCACAACAATTTGAAAAGTTTAAGAAGACCTTGCAGGAGGTTTTTATGCTGGACCAGGCCGAGTTGGATTTCGGCATCTATCGCATAATGAACCAGAAGCGTAAGGATATAGATAAGTATCTGGATGAGGACCTTGTAAAGCATGTGCATACTGTTATCAGCGAGAATGCTTCGGGAAAGAGTAAGGAGATTGAAAAGCAGATAGAAGAAGCAACTGCACAGGCACATGCACTTGGAATAGACCCTAACGCCCTGCCTAAGATTAAGGAGCTTAAGGACCAGTTGGCAATATTTGGTTCTGCTGAAGATATGGAGAATGACGTATATTCTCACTTGGCTACTTTCTTTAGCAGGTACTACGAAGGCGGTGA
>JAGBWX010000112.1 GCA_017629575.1 Spirochaetales bacterium
ATACTGGCAGCTAAGACGCTGGCAGATATAATGAACAGAGCCATCTGCCTCCTCAGCCCTCATCATAGGGCCATTGCAATATGGGCACTTCTTTCCATCCTTGAACTCTGGAGCAAATGTTTTATCGGATTTGGATACCTCAACTACAAGCTGGGATGCCATCTTCTTGATATCCTTGATGAAAAGGTCTGCATCCTCCTTGCCCTTTGAAATTCTTTCAAGCCTGCCTTCCCATTCGCCAGTAAGCTCTGGAGAGCGCATAATCTCTGGTGCAAGCCTTACAACTTCTCTACCCTTTGCAGTTGGAACAAAGTACTTTCCCACTCTTTCGACATATCTATTCTGAACGAGCTTTTCGATCATATCGGCTCTTGTTGCAGGTGTTCCAAGTCCATTTGTGAGATTAGACTTAAGATTTGCATCCTCAACAAATCTTCCAGCATGCTCCATGGCAGAAAGAAGAGTTGCATCTGTATATCTTTCTGGAGGTGTAGTTGCGCTCTTTCTTACTCTTACCGAGAGTAGGTCAACCTCATCGCCTTCCTTCATTCTCATGAGAGCAAATGAGTTGTCAACATCCTCCACTGCACTTGAAGCACTCTTGATTCCTGCAGCTTCAGCAACAGATCTATAACCCTTTCTAACTGGGAGTGTGAGTCTTGTCTTGAAGAACTTGCCATCAACATCGATTACGGCTGTTGTTGTCTTATAGAGATAGTCTTCGCCAATGACTTCCAAGAATCTTAAAGCAATAAGCTGCCAAAGCTTAAGCTCATCAGAGGAGAGCTTTTCAACTCTTACTTTCTCTTCTGTTGGAATAATTGCATGATGGTCAGAGACTTCTTCAGCATTTACAAATCTTGGATTGTCTGTTCTAAAGCCTGAAAGCATGTACTCATCTGTCTGACGAGAGAAAATAGTCTCTGAAAGAGCTGCAATTCTATCCTTTAAAGTTGGCACGATATCTGGTGTGATACATCTAGAATCGGTTCTTGGATAAGTAACAATCTTATGTACCTCATAAAGCCTCTGGAGAGTATCGAGTGTCTCCTTAGCAGAGAATCCAAGCACGATGTTCGCATCCCTCTGGAGCTCAGTTAAATCATATGCCTGAGGAACGGGATCGGACTTCTCTTCTGATGTTAGAGATACAACCTTGCCCTTCTTGTCCTTCCACTCTTTGAATTCTTCAGCAAGTGCATCATCCTGGAATCTTATTGAATTCTCCTCTGGGTAATATGAAGCTGCAAATGCTCCGAAGTCACCTCGGGCAGAGTAGTAGAACTTACCCAAGAATGCGTCAATCTCATCTTCCCTCTTTGTCATCAAAGCAAGGGTTGGAGTCTGAACTCTACCTGAGGAGATTTTGGCATCGTAATAGCATGTAAGAGCACGAGTAACATTCATGCCAACATACCAATCAGCAGCAGCTCTGCACTCTGCAGCCTTATAGAGATTGTCATATTCCTCAGCAGGCCTCAGGGAAGCAAAGCCTTCCTTGATCGCCTTCTCTGTCTGGGAGGAAATCCAAAGTCTTTCCAGCTTTCCTTCATAGCCTGCAAGCTTTAGAATCCAGCGAGCAACAAGCTCACCTTCTCTTCCGGCGTCTGTAGCAATGACAACTGATGAGATATCTGGTCTCTTAAGAAGAGAAGCAACAACTTCAAACTGCTCTTCAGACTCTGGAATTACTGCCTGCTCTAAAGACTCTGGGAGCATTGGCAAATCCTTTAATGACCAACGCTTATATCTTTCACTGTAGTGCTGTGGCTCTGCGAGCTCTACAAGGTGTCCAAGAGCCCATGTAATTATGTAGTCAGGGCCTTCTGTGTAGCCCTTATTTCTATCAAAACACAATAAGTTTTTAGCTATTTCTCTGCCAACTGATGGCTTTTCTGCTATAACGAGTTTCTTCATGGTGCTATTCTACTAAAAAGAAATCTTTTTTTATAGAGAAACCATGAATTCGATAGCCGCCTTTCCTATCGAAAGCGTTCAGCGCATTGATTTCTAATCATTCATCCAATAATGTACCAATAAATATATGTTCTCGGTAAATCATCATCTATTGAATGAACAATCTAACACTCACTTATATCTGTGATAAATAAATTTTATAGAACAGATTGTCTTAATAGTGCGTATTTTAATTCAAACACTTCCAAGCATTTCATTATTTATCAGTATATAACAAACCATTTAGAATTCTATTATTCTTGTATCAATTTCACAGACAAGAAGCTAATTTAAGCGTTGACCGAGAACCTTGTCAAAGCTATACTTACCATATAACCATTATTAAAGGAGTACTAATATGGCTTATAAAATTACAGACAGCTGCATTGCTTGCGGTTCATGTGCTGGCGAATGCCCAGTATCAGCTATCTCAGAAGGCGACATCTATGTAATCGACGCTGATGCATGCATCTCATGCGGAACATGTGCAGGCGTTTGCCCTCAGGAAGCAATCGTTGAAGACTAATCAGTAGTCTGAAAACCTCAAGCTCATCGCAAGATGGGCTTTTTTTATTGCCATATTTTACTTATAATTTTTCTCATGGCTTACGACGAGATTTCAAAACCCATTACAGTCACAGAAGCAAATAAGCTAATTAAGGAAACACTCAACGAGAGCTTCTATCAAATTATGATTGTAGGTGAAATCTCTGGCTATAGACCTTCTTCTACAGGGCATTGGTACTTTGATCTCAAGGATAAGGACTCATCGCTCTCATGTGCCGTATTCAGAACAATGCAATATGGAATGCCAAGAATCCAAAATGGAGACTTGGTTATTGCAACGGGAAGAATAGACCTTTATGAAAAGACAGGAAAGCTTTCTTTTATCATTACGCGCATGGTCAGAAAAGGCGATGGAGAGCTGCAGGCACTCATTGAAAAGAGAAAGCAGTACTACCAGAGCCTTGGCTGGTTCGACATAGAGAGAAAGAAAACACTTCCTACAGAGATAAAAAAGCTTGGAGTTGTCACAAGCCCAACAGGTGCAGCTATCCAAGATATTTTGAATATTACAAAGAGAAGGGCGCCTTCTCTTGATATCATTATCTTTCCTTGCGCAGTACAAGGCGAAGGTGCAGCTATGACTATTGCATCAAGAATCAGACAAGCAAACAACTTCGATGCATGCGATGTTCTGATTGTTGGCCGAGGCGGAGGAAGCCAAGAAGATTTGGCTTGCTTTTCCGAGGATGCTGTAATAGAAGCAATCTTTGAGTCATCAATACCAGTTATCTCTGCTGTTGGACATGAGATTGACTACCCTATTTCAGACCATGTCGCGGACTTAAGGGCACCAACTCCATCTGCTGCTGCAGAGCTGGTCACACAGACTATATACACAAGAAAGGAAAGGCTTGAATTAATCAACAAGGACTTTGCTCTCTCTTTTAACAAAATCTTGCAGAATGCAAAAGATAAGCTAATCAATATAAGCGAGCTAAATTCCATAATCGAGAAGAAGTTTCTTCTTGCATCCTCAAGAGTTCCAGATGCCCATTCTCTTTCTGAGGCACTAAAAAGAAGGACTGAGACTGCTGCAATTGCACTTGCTATGGCAGAGGAATCCATAGAAACCTCCATGCATTCCACTTTAGAAAACAGGAAAAGGAGTGTACAATCAGCAGATAGCGATATACAGAGACTGATTGAAGACAGAGTAACAGAGACCAAATCCAAGCTGAAAGATCTGAAGAAGGATGCAAAACAAGCAATTGAGGGACGATTTACCCTCTCATCAATGGCCGTTGCTTCCTTAAAGAAAGAAACAGAGGCACTCTCACCTCTTGCTATTCTTGAACGAGGATATGCTGTTGTCACAGACAAAAATGGAAAAATTCTAAAATCTGCAAAGTCAGTCAAACCAGGGGATGAAGTCATAACAAGGCTTCACAAGGGAGAGTTCATCTCCACCGTAAAGGAGTACAAATGAGTTTCGAAAGCGATCTTAAGAGAATGGAAGAGATAACAGATCTTCTCAAGGACGAATCAACTGGTCTTGAGGATGCTATTACATTATATGAAGAGGCATCTGCCCTCTCAAAGAAACTGTCTAAGACACTCAAGAATATTCAGAGGAAAATCGAAAAGGTTACTTCCACTGAAGAAGACATCCTAGAAACAGAAACACAGGAGGACATCAATGACTAAGATCATTCTTCTCTTGCAGAGCGAGGACAGAAAGGGCCTTCTTTCTGCAACGGTCAACTATTTTTATAAGGAAGGCTTCAATATCCTTCATTGTCAGCAGCATACAGATTCCTATGAAGGAAGATACTATATGAGAATCGAGCTTGATGCTGAGGATTTAAAGACAAGCAGATCGGAGTTTGAAAGCAAGTTCAAGGAATTTGCCGAGCCATATGGATTCTCATGGTCATGCCACTACTCTGACTATAAGCCTAGGGTTGCAATATTGGTATCAAAGACAAGCCATTGTCTCTTTGACCTTATCTCAAGACAGATTGAGGGTGAACTTAATTGCGAGATTCCTCTGATCATCTCAAACCATCCAGATCTTGAGAAGGTTGCAAACCAGTTCAGAATTCCTTACTACTTCTACCCTGTAGCAGATGACAAGCTTGCACAGGAAGGGAAGATTCGTGACCTGTTAAAGAGATTCGACATAGACCTCGTTGTCCTTGCTAGATACATGCAGATTCTCTCTCCGGAGTTCACTGCAGAGTGGAGTGGCAAGATCATCAATATCCACCATGCCTTCCTTCCTGCATTCCAGGGAGCAAATCCTTATTTGAGAGCTTATCAGAGAGGTGTTAAGATGATTGGAGCAACAGCCCACTATGCAACCGAAGATCTCGATAAGGGTCCAATCATCGAACAGGATGTTGTAAGAGTAAACCATGAGCTTACACCAAAGGGTCTCAAGGAAGTTGGAAAGGACGTAGAGAGAAGAGTTCTCGCGAAAGCTGTTCAGGCGCATCTAGAGAACAGAATTATAATCCACGCAAATAGAACAATTGTTTTTGGAGTAGAAAGATAAATAGCAAAGGGAGCATTTAAGCTCCCTTCGTTTATAACTCTATTTCGATGATTTTCAACACTTGCTCTGCAGGTATTTCCAAGAAATCAACAATCTTTGTTTATCTCAATTCCCTTCTTCAAGACCTTATCTATCGCATTCCTTCAAAAGTGCTCTTTCAATCTACGCTTATCTGGATTCTCTCACCTTTTGTTGGATGAAGAAACGAGAGTGCAATTGCCTCAAGGCCAAACACAGGAGAGTCTGAGGCTCCGTACCTTAAATCGCCAACAATTGGATATCCAGCCCAAGCTAGATGACATCTAATCTGATGCCTAAAGCCTTTCGTAATTGTACAGAGGAAAGATGAATCGCTATCCTTTCTGACTTCTGTTTTGTATATAGGGCCATCCTGAAATCTCTTGTTGTCTGTTACAGGCCTTACAGAACTTCCTTTAGGACCAAAGCTCCTAAACTTTGAACATACGACTGCAGGCATTTCCATCAAGTCCCCATAAGGGAATATAGGAAAACCCTCAAGAGCGCCATATGACTTTCCGACTGTTGCTCGATAAGTCTTCACAATCCTATCTTCACTCTGCTCTTTGGACAAAAAGTCATAGCTCTCTTGATTCCTTGCTGCAATTACAAGACCTCTTGTAGGAGTATCGAGACGATGTAGAATTCCACCCTCCCACTCATTTTTGCCATGGCAAGAAAGAATTTCAGGATATTCTTTTGCAAGCTCTGATAATAAAGATGCCCCTGAATTACTCTTCAGGGGTACTGTAGGAATGTTTGAATCCTTGTAAGCGACTAAAAGCTCATCGTCTATATATACAATCTTAGTTGTCACGGCTTTTTGCAAAGAGCTTTACCAAATAAAGGAAAATATTGATGAAATCAAGATAGAGATCAAGAGCACCAACGATTGAGATCTTTGTGAGCTCTTCCTCTGTCATTGAATCGCCATAAGCTCTGTTGATGCTTACAATCTTCTTAGTATCCCAAGCTGTGATCAGAGTGAACATCAATACGCCAAAGATAGAAATAGCAAGATCAAGCGCTGAAGAGCGAAGGAAGAGATTGATGAGAAGAGCAACAAGAATTCCAACCATGCCAGCAAAAAGCATCTGAGTCCACTTTCTGAGATTTCTCTTTGTGAATGTTCCATAGAGAGATGCTCCTACGAATACACCACAAGCAGAAAAGAATGCCTTACTGATGATATCTGTTCCGGCATATACAACGATAAGTGATGAGAATGTGATGCCTGTAAGACAAGAATAAGCGAGGAAGCAGGCAATTGCACCACCTGTGCTGAGTTTCTTGATTCTTACTCCAAGAATGATTACTACAGCAAATTCTGCAACAACGATTCCAATGATGGTAATTGGATTTGAGACAACAAATCTCATTAAATATTCAGACTGTGCGAATAGCCAAGCCATGAGACCAGTAAGACCTAGGCCCACTACCATCCATGAATATACTCTAGTCAAAAAAACATTCTCTCTAAGAGAGATATTTCCTAATACTGAATTGTCTTTCATTGATTTCTCCTTGTTAACACTCTAGCACAATATTCCATGCATGATAAATACTACTTATTCAATCTGAATAAATAGCATACAAATTCCATTTAGCTATTAACTTGGTTTTGCTTTATTTATTGCATCCCAACTGCTATCTTTAGATTGGAGGACAAAAATGCTAGATATAAACACAAAAGCACCAGAGTTCACACTTCCTGACCAGAATGGAGAGTTGGTATCTTTATCATCTTTTCTTGGCAAGAAGGTTGTTCTATATTTCTATCCAAAGGACAATACTTCAGGCTGCACAAA
>JAGBWX010000113.1 GCA_017629575.1 Spirochaetales bacterium
AGCAATGTGCTTTTAGAGAATGGACCTGTAGATAAGCTTAGAATCAATGAAGCTAGCTGGGCTCCATCCGGTGGTGCAGATACTTGGCTTGATAGCTCAAACTCTTGGGTATATAGGCATACACTCAAGGCAATTGAAAGAATGCAGGAGCTTACCCATAGATTCCCTGACCAGGGCAGTCTTAAGGGAAGATTCCTTAACCAGGCTTCTAGAGACGTATTGCTTTCAATGGCATCAGACTGGCCTTGCATCATGCATGACAATACAAGTGTCTCATATGCAAAGAAACGTCTTAGAAACCACCTGGGATCATTCAATGTCGTATATTCTTCAATGTGCAAGAATACGGTCAATACAGAGTGGCTGATCAATGCGGAAAGACGCAACGCTATCTTCCCAGATATTGATTACAATCTCTTTGACCCTGAGAAATAATGATGCAGGCATGGCTTAAGCTATGCCTGTTTTGATCTAAAGGAGAAATGATGAGCTCAATAATTGAATCAATTTCAACGTTCATGGAAAGATCTGGCTTTTCAATTATCACACTTATATTTGTAGCTGTATTTGGATTGATTTCAGTACGCTGCATCCTTAAGATGCTGAAGCACTCTCTTCTTCAGACATCACTGGACAAGCTTTTGATTAAGTTTGTTATGACAATCGCCAAGATTTTCTTGTATGTATTATTGCTTCTCTACTGTTTCACAATCGTAGGAATTCCTTTAACCGGTGCAGTTACAGCTCTTTCTGCTATAACACTGGCCATAGGTCTTGCTATACAGGATATTATCGCAGGCGTAGCTAGTGGCATGATGCTTGTGGCAATCCATCCATTTAAGGTTGGTGATTTTGTTGAAGCTGATGGAAATAGCGGTTCTGTAAAGGAAGTAAATCTTTTCCATACTGTTCTTACTACATCTGACAATAAGCAGGTCATGATTCCAAACAAAAATATATTCTCAAGTGAGATTGTCAATTATTCATACAACGACAAGAGAAGGCTCGATATTATTTTTGGAGCAGACTATGACTGCAATCATCATGATGTGATTAAGGTTATCAAGGAAACAGCAGAAAAACATCCATTGGTTCTCAAAGATCCAGCTGTCATGGTTAGACTTAGCGAGTTTAAGGACTCTGAGATTGCGTATCTTTGTAGGGTATGGGTGATGAGCTCAGATTATTGGACTGTAAAGTTCGATCTCCAGGAACAAGTTCTTGATGCTTATGCAAAGAATGGTTTGGAGATGGCATATCCTCAGATTACTTTAAGCTATAGAGAGAAGAAGGAGGCAGAAGATGGTAGATAACTCAATTTTTACATCCGAAAGCTTTTATAATATGGTAGATACATCTACTGCCTGGATTGTTATTGCCATAATACTCATATTCATTGCAAGGAAAATGGGCATCTATTCACATCCATTAAAGCTTGCAAAGAAGAGACTTCTAAAAGTAAGGAAGTCTATACATAAGACTTTCTCTCACATGCATAAGGCAAATCCAAAATCGAAGACGACAATCGTCCTTATAAAAGAGATTGACTGGAACATTAAGAGGGTTGAAAAGGCTTTCAATGTATATCTCTATGATGACAATGTAAATAAAGCTTCAGCAGATTACGTACTATCAAAACTGAAAGAAGTGGGTAGTCTTATAAAAGAAGCTGCACATGCATGTTATGAAGACAACAAAGGCGCAATCCCAGGAATTCACGAAAAGGTGGGGAATCTTATAAAAGAGTCAATGGAAATGATTGATAAGATTATAGCCGAAGAGAGCCAGTTCAATAGTTTCACACTCTAATAGCTAATTTCTTAATACAAGAGCTGTTACCTAATAGTAATAGCTCATTTTTTTTGCAAAAAAAGATAATTATCCTTGCATAAGTGGGGGAATGGGTGTACATTTGTGGTAGGAAATGGGATAAATTCCCGTAAAGTGGTGGAGTGAATGGCTTTTCTTACAGGAATGTATAATACAAAGATCGACGACAAAGGCCGTCTTTCTTTGCCAGCAAGACTAAGAAACCTTCTCTCTGCTGAGCAGGTAGTTGTTCTTCCAGGGTTAGATGAAAACCATCTGATGCTGATGACGCCAGACTATTTCGAAGATCAGTTTGCACAGCCAATTCTTTCAACCCCAATGGCGGTGCTTGACGTTAACAAGAGAAAGTTGGTCAGAAGGCTCATTTCCCCAGCTCAATATATCGATATTGATAGCTCTGGAAGAATAAACATCCCTCTTTCCATGAGAGATAAGTATTCGCTGCCTAACAAGGGCGAAGCTCTTTTGATTGGTGCTGGTACTGTAGTTGAGATATGGAATCCAGAGGTGTTTGAAAAGGCTGAGGAAGAAGAGGAGACTTCAATCTCTCAGCTTGCTCAGGAATTATATGACGAAGGTGATAGATAATGGAAATTCTGCACTATCCAGTTTTGCATAGAGAAGTTCTTGAATCTCTCATGATCGATCCTGAAAAGGAAGCAAGACTTATCGACTGTACTACAGGAGAGGGTGGCCATACACAGCTCTTTCTGGATAAGTACCCAAAACTTAATGTTACCGGTCTCGATAGAGATAAGGAAATACAGAAAAAGGCAATTGAAAGATTCAAGGATTACAACGGTAGGTTTACACCTGTTAATACATGGTTTGACGACTATCTTAGAGAAGCGGATCCTGAGTCTGCAGATGCAATCTTATTTGATCTAGGCATCTCAATCTTCCATTACGAAGAGAGTGAGAGGGGCTTCTCCTTTAGAAAAGAAGAGAAGCTCGACATGCGCCTCAATCCTGACCAGCATCTTTCTGCAGAAGTTATTGTAAACGAATATCCTCAGGAAGAGCTGGCAGATGTAATTTATCGTTTTGGCGAAGAGCGATATTCAAGAAGAATCGCAAGAGCCATAGACGAGGCAAGGCAGCAGAAGAGGATCGAGTTTTCTGGAGAACTTGCAGAGATCATATTCCATTCCGTTCCTAGGGAATATAGATACGGACGCATTCATCCAGCAACAAGAACCTTCCAGGCCTTGAGAATCGAAGTTAACAAGGAGCTGGATAGAATTAAGCCAGCACTTGAAAGTGCAATTAAAGTTCTGAAGAAGGGCGGAAGAATTGGAGTTATAACATTCCATAGCCTGGAGGACAGAATCGTAAAGTGGTATTTCAAGGAAGAGGCTGCTAAGGAGAATCCTCAGATAAAGATTCTTACCAAGAAGCCTATAGTTCCAACAGATGAAGAGTGTAGGGAGAACGCTCCATCTAGATCATCAAAGCTTAGAGTTGTGGAGAAGTTAGTATGACAGATTTTGAAGTAAAGAAACATCTTAGTTTTTCTCATAAGTGCCTTATTCTGATGCTTTTGGCATTTGCATTCATCTTTGCTTTCATTCCACTTTGGCAGCTTGGTGTGAATAATAGCCTCAGAACAGAGATGTACCTTGCAGGTGCAAACATCATCGACCTTGATGCTGAAGACAGAGCAATCAGAGCTGCAATTTCTGAGACAGAAAACGAAACAAATACTCAGTACATGGCATCAGTTTCTATCAGTTATTAATGAAATTCCTTTCAATTGGGAATATAATGAGATAGATGGAAACTAGAGTAGCGTACAATTACGACGATTTTGATAAAACAAAGATAGAAGGAGAGAATTCAGGCGCTGGCCTATTTTCTCCTTTTACGTTTATCTGTGTGACCCTATTTATTTCACTGTATGGTCTTCTGTCTTTGTATTCAGCTACTTTTGATTTAGCTGTAAGAAATAATTTACCACATTACTATTATTTAGCTACCCAAATTCAGGGTGCATTGCTTGGCCTTGTTTTAGGCCTTCTTGCAAGGCTTTTGCCACTCAAGTTAATCAGAAGAAGTTATTATTTCTTTGTGCCTTTGGCTATAGCTGTTTTAGTGTTAATGCTCAATCCTGAATTTAATAAAGATGGTGTTTTATACATTAAAGGCATTAGGATTATTGCAGGCGCCAACTTGGCTATATTTGCATCAATTATCCTCGTATCAGGTACAAATGCATCTATAAAAAAGCTTGATGAGAGACATGGCATCTTCTATGGCATAGTTATAATCTTTGTTGCAGCTCTTGCTTATCTCACTGTTAGAACATCAGGCCTTGGTTATTACTTTTTATTAGTTTTAGTAGTTGTTTCAATGCTGCACGCATCAGGGGCTTCAAGAGGCTATTGCTTGATAAGCTTCTTATTCTTCTTTGTTACTGGAATTTACATTCTCCTTTGCAACAGTGATATTTTGAAGTCTGTAATCTTTTCTTCTCTGCCAGTAGCAGATCCAGCTATGTATGATCATCAGCTCTTTATTTCTCAGATGGCAATCAAAGATGGTTCCTTCTGGGGAATCGGACTCGGACATGGGCTATATAAGCTGGGACTTCTTGAGGGCATTGAAAGCAAGTATATTTTTTCTTCAATTTCAGAAGAAACAGGACTAATTGGTGTAATTGTATTGTTCTTGCTTTTATTTGCATTTGCAGTATTGGGAATTAGAGCATCCCAGAGAGCAGAAAAGAAGAGCAGCTATGCAATTGCAGGAGCATCAATGGGCATTGGAATGTTCGTATTCATTTCAGCAGCTATGAATGCGCTCTATGCCTCTGGCATAATTCCATTTTCTGGAATTGCATTTCCATTCTTCTCCTTTGGACCGGGGGAAGAAGCACTGTTCATATTTATGTCTGTTGTTCAGTATAGGTTCATTCGCTTGATGGGAAGACCTAATGAGAAAGCATGATAAAGCAATTTGCATATCATTGTTTATGCTAATTCTTGCTATTGCTTTCATACAGGGCTTCAGATGGTTTCCTTTCAATGATATTGAGGAAATCAACTACAGTGAAGCAAGCACAAGGACTATAAGGGAATTGTCCTCTTCGCTGTTATACAGAAACTACTTCAGTGTTAGCAAGACAAAGCTGACAAAGAGTCTAGAGTCTCTCAGCTATGTCGATCGTGCTAGCTATGAATTTAAGGATGGCGTGCTTTATCTGCATGTGGAGATGCCATCTCAAGCTCTAATTCTGAAGGATAGCAAAGGTGCTTTTCTTTGGGATGGAGAGACGCTGAGAAGCTTTGGTTTGAATGATTATTCAGACCTTGCTGCTAGGTATTTAACTATAGAGATTGACGATGATTATCTCGATTATCTCAATCGCTATGGAATAGAGGGGAAATTTGAGAGTTTAGTAGGCTCTCTATTTGATTTAGGTGACTATTCTGCCTTGATATCAAAGGCTGAATATGACAATAATAACTATACAGGAACTGGTAAATTAACAATATTTTTAGACCAACTCAATGCAGAGCTTTCTTTGAGTGATATTCAGAGCATTGCAAGACTTGAGGACAGTCTGGAAGCTATCGAAAGAGAGGTTGGGAAGAACCCAATCAAGGCATTAAATGAGCCGAAGGCACTCTACGAGCTTAGATTATCAGAACTTGTTCGCATCAAGAGGTAACACGTGGCTACAGATAAGACAATAGTTGGATTGGATATAGGAACAAGCTGGATTAGGTCAGTCGTAGGAACTGTATCCCGCGATGGTCAGCTAATGGTTGAATCCGTTGCAGAACGTCCAAGCGAAGGTGTTAAGAATGGTTCCATCGTTAATATGGAACAGACTATAAAAGTAATTAACACAGTTATTTCAGAGGCTGAGATTCAGGCGGGAAATGAAGTTAGCTCAGTTATCCTTGGCATTGGTGGTGATCATATTTTAGGCATCCCTTCAAATGGTGTTGTTGGAATTAACTCAAAAGATCAGGAGATTAAGACAGAAGACATCAGAAGAAGCATCGATGTTGCTAAAAATAGAGAACTCCCACAGAACACAGAAGTCATTCATACTCTTGTTCAGGATTTCCAGGTTGATTCAAGAAGAGGTATTAAGGACCCAATCGATATGATTGCTCATAGACTCGATACTAGAGTTCTATTGGTAGTTGGATCCTCTCAGGTAGTACAGAACCAGAAGAAGTGTGTTCAGAAATCTGGTCTTCAGGTTCAGAAGATGGTGCTCCAGTCTCTTGCAGACACTGAAGTTGTACTATCTCAGGAAGAGAAAGACATGGGTGCAATCGTTATCAACATCGGTTCTGGATCAACAAACTGCATGGTATATCAGCAGGGAGCTCCAATCTATGTTGGCGGCATTGCTCTTGGTGGCGACATTGTAACATCAGATATTTCATATATGCTTCAGCTTCCAAAAGCTGCTGCAGAGTCTCTAAAGATTTCAGACGGTGCTTGCTATAGCCCAAACATCTCGGACGAAGAGATGATTATTGTTCCAGCTGTAGGTGGAAAGCCTTCCATTAGACTTCCTAAGAAGGAGATGGCTAAGGTTATAGAAGCCAGAATGGCTGAGATTTTCTCAATCATTAAGGCTAATTTCGAAGAAAATGGTATTAACGGAACCTTCGGCTCTGGAATAATATTAGTTGGTGGCGGTTCACTCCTTTCTGGAGTAACAGAACTTGCATCAGAAATCTTCAGACTCCCAGCTAGAATTGGATTCCCAGAAGCAATCAGTGGATTAGATAGGCTTTATATTGATCCAAGATACTCCACAGTTCTTGGACTCTTGAAGAATGAGGCAAAAAAATATAGAGATTCTGGAACTTTTGCAGCTAATAAGGAAAAGGGCAGAATCGGCGGCAAGCTAAAGAATTTTTTCGGTAAGTTATTTTAAGGAGAAGAGATGAGCTATAATATTTTTGATATTGAAGACACAACAGCAGGTGAGCAGGCGGCTCCAACTATCATTAAGGTTGTTGGCGTTGGCGGCGGTGGCGGAAATGCTGTTAACCGTATGATTTCATCTGGTCTGAAGAAAGTATCATTTATTGCACTCAATACAGACGTACAGGCTCTTCAGCGCTCCAATGCACATACTAGAATTGCAATCGGTAAGGAACTAACAGGTGGTCTTGGCGCAGGTGGTCAGCCAGAGGTGGGTGAAAAGGCTGCTCTCGAGTCAAAGGAAGAAGTCAAGAAAGAACTTGAGAATGCAGATATGGTATTCATCGCAGCTGGTATGGGCGGTGGTACAGGAACAGGTGCTGCTGCTGTAGTTGCTGAGATTGCAAAGAGTTCAAATGCTCTTACAGTAGCTGTAGTAACGACTCCATTTGCTTTTGAAGGCCAGAAGAAGCTTAAGCTTGCAGAGCAGGGTATTGAAAAGCTCAGAAAGAATGTAGATACACTCATCCTCATTCCTAATCAGCATCTCTTGAATGTTGTAGATAACAACACGCCAATCAAGCAGGCATTCCTTCTTGCTGACTCCGCACTTCTACAGGCAGTTCAGGGAATCTCAGACTTGATTACAGAACCAGGCGAAATTAACATTGACTTTGCTGACGTTAAGACAGTCATGAAGGGAAAGGGCGATGCTCTTATCGGCCTTGGCTTTGGTGAGGGAACAAATAGAGCTATTGAAGCAGCTAAGCAGTCTGTCAATAATCCACTTATGGAAAATGCATCTATCGATGGAGCAAAGGCTGTTCTCATCAACATCGCTGGTGGTGATAATCTCACACTCAACGAATATAGATCAGTTGTAGAGCTCATCACAAACAACGTTGCTGAGGATGCACTCATTATTGCTGGACAGTCATATAATCCAGCACTTGGAGATAGGCTCAAGGTAACTGTTGTTGCTACAGGCTTTGATAGAAGAGATGTTACAACAGGCATCAATAACGATAAGATTTACTCAAGAAAGGAAGAACCTCTCAAGGAAGATTATCAGGAGACAAGAGGTAGCTTTGCTGCAAACTCTTCATTCTCATCTTTTGAAAGAAAAGAAGCTCCAAAGGAAGAGCCAAGATCTCAGAATGGTGTTGGTACAATCACCGTCAATAGATGGCAGGATCTTCAGCAACAGCTTGGTGCAAGGAAGTCTAATCGTGAAGACTACTCAACACCAGCTATCATGAGACTCAACAGAGGAGACAATGACGATAGATAGTCTATCAGCGAGCGATAAAGCGCTCCTGGAGCAGTATGCAGATTTCCTTATTTTTGAAAAACGCCTCTCGGAAAAAACCCGAGAGGTTTATTCTCGTGAAGCTTCTAACTATCTTAACTACTTAAATAACAAGAAAATACAGATTGAACTATCTAAAGCTGAAGACATTGAATCATACATTCTCTATAGACGAGATGTTGATAATATAGATGAAAGAACTACGTCAAGAGTACTTTCTAGCCTCAGAAGCTTTTATAACTACCTAATTGAAGAAAAGATAGTTCCCTCAAATCCTGCAAAGCTTGTTCAAAAGCCAAAAGATCGAATTCATCTTCCAAAGACTATCAGCAAATCTGAAATCGATGATATCTTCTCAGCTTTTCAGGAAGATCCAATACTTGGATTCAGAGACTATGTAATATTTGAGCTTATTTACTCATCCGGAATGAGAATTTCAGAAGCAGTAGCCCTCAATGTTAATAGCTATAGAAAAGAAGAGAGGATGATTTCAGTTATAGGTAAAAGAAATAAAGAGCGAATTGTATTTATCGGGAACATTGCTTCAACTGCCCTTGAAAAATACCTTGCCGAAATACGACCTCAGCTAATCAGTGATAAGAATAAGAAGGAAAGCGCTCTCTTTTTAAATAGAAGGGGCAATAGAATAACAAGACAAGCAGTTCATAAGCGCTTCCATGAACTTGCAGAAAGACTAGGCCTTGATGCAACCGTCCACACTCTTAGGCATTCATTTGCCTCTCATATGATTCAGAATGGAGCAGATATTCGCTCTGTTCAGGAGATGCTTGGACATAGCGATATTAAGACAACCCAGATATACACACATCTAGATACTAAGACCATGCTCACACAGTTTGACATGTTCTCTCCACTGGGGGATGAAGATGATTGATCTATCTATTTTTTCATTAATATTTATATCTGCAATGTGCTTTTTTGCAGGCTTTGTTGATTCGATAGCTGGAGGTGGTGGATTAATTTCCCTAACCAGCTATTATGCAATTGGACTACCTCCAAGCTACGCGCTTGGAAACAATAAGTTTTCATCAACTTTTGGAACACTCTTTGCATCAATCAATTATGCTAGAAAGAAGGTTATTATCTGGAAGGTTGCGATAACAGCTTCAATCTTTGCTCTCATTGGATCTACTTTGGGTGCAAATATCGCACTAATGATAAATGGTGATTTCTTTAGCTACATTATGCTCATCCTTCTTCCAACAGTGACAATCTTTACTTTCTGCAGAAAGCAGAAGAAGGACAGTGATTCCATAAAGTTCGAGCTTAGCGCAAAGAAGCTCATATCGTCTGCTGCAATTGGTTTTACAGTTGGCTTATATGATGGATTCTTTGGCCCTGGTACTGGTATGTTCCTAACAATTGCATTCTCTGCAATATCAATGCCTCTTTTGCAGGCATCAGGTACAACAAAGATTGTTAATCTTTCATCGAATATTGCTGCTTTGATTACATTTGTGATCAACGGAAATATCATTTATAGCTTGGGTATTGTGTGTGCAATATTCTCAATCATAGGCAACTATCTTGGATCTATGTTCGCCCTAAAGAAGAAGAGCAAGGCAATCAAGCCTATGCTGCTTCTTGTAATTGCACTTCTTTACATCAAAATTATTGTGGATTTAATAGGAAAAAACTAATCATATTTTGTTTTCAATAATATGAATAAGTTTATTAACCAAGTTGAACCTGCTGTCTCCACAGTTGGAGATTTTCCTGTTCTATACTATGGAGAGCTTCCACAAGATAGATGTGTTTATATATCATCTTCAAGCTCTATGGATTCAGAGACAGAGAAATATCTCTATGCATCAAGCTTAGAGGCTGCCTAAATGGGGTATGAAGTTATCTATATTCCTACCTTGAAAAAAGATGATCCTATCAAAAATGGCGTCTTTGATGGAAAGGGCACGCTTCATGCCGTCATTCCTTTTGGATTATATAAGTCAAAAAAGAGAGATATATCCCAGATTATTATCCATGGTGGTTCTGTAATATCTGAAAGTTTAGAAGACTCCTTCTCGTTAGAAAGGCTAGAAAAGGCTAAGCTAATAGCATCAGCTCTTGCAGATAGCATAGTCGTAGGCGAAAGGCTTTGGCTAAAAAGAATTGGAGAGTATATAGAACAAAGCCTCGATAATGGCAAGGATGTTGCAGTTCTGAAAAGCGTATTGGGTTCCCATTACCTTAATGACTTGGTGCTAAATGGGGCTCCTGCTATTACAACTTTTTCAGATTTCATCATAAATCCACCGCTATTTATCTATCCACATGAGAATGGTAGGTATTCTCAGAAAGGCTTTTGCTTTGATATTATAAGCTATGGGGATATGTAATGGAGATAGATGCTTACATCAACTATCTTAGGTCTGTTAGAGCTTTAAGCGAGAATACCGTCAAAAGCTATGAGAATGACCTAAGGGAGTTCTCTATCTACATAGAGAAGCGAGGCATAGGCTTCTCTTCCTTCAGGCGTGAGGATGCCAGAGAATTTGTCAGGTATATTAGCTTGCGCTACAAAGAACGCTCTGTATTGAGAAAGCTGACTTCAATTAGATGTTTTTATGAATATCAGTTGAAGAACGAAAAGATTGCTGAAAATCCTTTTGATTCTGTCTCTCTAAGAAAGTCTGAAACAAGACTTCCTGCAGTTTTGACAGAAGAAGAGGTAAAAGAGCTTCTCTCCATCGAGAGAAAATGCTTTATCGATGAGCGTGACCATATTCTATTCTTGTTCTTGTATTCAACCGGATGCAGAATCAGCGAGGCGCTGTCTGTAGATATAAATGACATTGAATATGAACAGAGAAGGGTAAGGATAGTTGGAAAAGGATCTAAGGAAAGATACCTTTTCCTACCAAAGAAAACAGTTAAGGAACTAAGGGAATACCTAGAAAAGCGAGAGCTATTCTTACAAGAGAAGGGAAAATCAAATGAAAAGGCCCTGTTTGTAGGAAATAGTGGCAAAAGGTTGCCGTTTAGTTCATCGCATATTATCTTTGATAAGTATAGGTCTGTCCTTTCATGGCAGAAGGAATTTACGCCACATACATTGCGGCATTCCTTTGCAACTCATATGATGGATCGGGGTGCAGATATTCGTCTTGTTCAAGAGCTTCTTGGACATGATAGCATCTCCACGACACAGATCTATACCCATGTTTCAAAGACGAAGCTGAAAAGTGTTTATGACGAAACACACCCACACTCAGGAAAGGATTGAAAAAATGAGAGGAACAACAATAGTTGCAGTTAGAAAAGATGGACAGGTAGCTGTAGCCGGCGACGGTCAGGTTACCCAGGGAAGTACAGTTGTCAAAGGAAATGCCAGAAAGGTAAGAAGACTTTATGATGATAAGGTCATAATTGGCTTTGCTGGCTCAACAGCAGATGCTTTTACACTCTATGAACTATTTGAAGGCAAGCTCAAGCAATACAATGGCGATCTTACAAGAAGCGCAGTAGAACTTGCTAAGCAGTGGAGAATGGATAAGGCTCTCAGAAATCTTGAGGCAATGATGATTGCATCAGACGGAGACAAGATGTTCCTCATTTCTGGCACAGGTGATGTTCTTGAGCCAGAGGGTGATGTTCTTGCAATTGGTTCCGGTGGAGATTATGCTCGTTCAGCTGCTATTGCATACCTTGATAGCAAAGTTGATTGGAGCGCTGAGGAAATTGCAAGAAAGTCTGTCAACATTGCAGGCGATATCTGTATTTACACAAATCACTCAATTATCGTAGAGGTAAAAAATGGACGCACTCGTTAAAGTAGATAATATTCCAGTTAAGAGCTTGGATGATATGACACCACGCGAAATCGTGGATGCTCTCGATAGATATGTAATCGGTCAGGATGACGCAAAGAAAACTATTGCAATTGCAATTAGAAATAGAGTCAGAAGAAAGAGACTTCCTGAGAATATGAGAGATGAGGTATCTCCAAAGAATATTCTTATGATCGGTTCAACGGGTATCGGTAAGACTGAAATAGCCAGAAGAATCTCAAAGCTTGCAAATGCGCCTTTCATCAAAGTTGAAGCAACTAAGTATACAGAGGTTGGCTATGTGGGCCGCGATGTTGAGTCTATGGTTAGAGACCTTATGGCTAGCGCAATTTCCCTTGTTAGAGAGGAGATGGCAAAGTCAAAGGAATCTGAAGTTGAGGCAAGAGTTGAGGAGAGACTTCTCGATCTTCTTCTTCCTAATGTAAAGAGAGATGCAGACGAGGCTACTATCGATACAAGGGAAAAGTTCAGAGACATGCTTAGACGTGGAGTCTTTGACAATAAGGAAGTAGATATGGCTGTCTCTGCACCTAAGGCTAATGTGAATATCATGGGTGGTGGCAGCATGGAGGATATCCAGCAGGCTATGAATTCTCTTTCCTCAATGTTCAGTGGTGCGTCATCTTCAAAGCTCAGAAAGATTTCAATCAAGAGAGCTAGGGAAATCATCAAGGAAGAGGAGATGGATAAGGTCATCGACAATGATAAGGCCATCGACGAAGCTAGAGAGAGAACTCAGGAGATGGGTATCATCTTCATCGATGAAATCGATAAGGTTGCATCTCGTGGTCAGAGCAATAATGCAGATGTATCACGCGAAGGTGTTCAGAGAGATATTCTCCCAATTGTCGAAGGAACAAAGGTATCGACTAAGTGGGGCGTAATCGATACTACAAACATTCTTTTCATTGCAGCTGGTGCATTCTCATTTGCAAAGCCTTCAGACCATATTCCTGAGCTTCAGGGTAGATTCCCACTCCGTGTTGAGCTTCATGATCTTACAAGCGAGGAGTTCTATAGAATTCTTACTGAACCTCAGAATGCAATTACCAAACAGTATAAGGCTCTTCTTTCAACAGAAGGCGTAGATATCGTCTTTGAGGATGAAGCTTTGAGAGAAGTTTCAAATATAGCCTATGAAGTTAACCAGACTAATGATAACATTGGAGCAAGAAGACTTTATACGGTAATGGAAAAGCTATTGGAGGAACTTGCATTCTCAGCAGATCAGCTCAATGGACAGACAATAACAATTACAAAGAACTATGTTCAGGAAAGACTGCACAATATTGTTGAGGATCAGGATTTAACAAGGTACATTTTATAATATTGATATGCAGTATCTTACTATTGTTGATAACAGCTATGAAGAAGCAGTAAAAAAAGCTAAGAGCCTCTACGGGGAGAATATCAGAATTCATTCCCGTAGGGATTTCTTGACTCAGGGTGGACTTTTTACCAGAAGACTCAAGAAGTGTGAAATCATCTGCTATCTTTCAGATAATCCAAGACAGG
>JAGBWX010000013.1 GCA_017629575.1 Spirochaetales bacterium
CAGAAGAATAGGACTTACACCAAACGTAATAATGAGTGGTGAACCCAGTTTAGCAGAGATCGTAATGAAGAATAATCTGAAAAGAGCGACCATGCAGGAGCATTTCTACTCTTGCATGGTCGGTCTTTGGTTGTTCCGCATGAAGACGCCACTTAAAGCCTGTTTTCTTCAATCCCTAAGTGAAGTCCCCTTCTGGGACATTCCTGGAATAAAGCCTCAGATTTGGTTCAGCTATAAAGACAAGGGGATGATGTCAATGACTGTTAGGGCTGCCATGAAATCTGATAAATCAAAGGTAGAGGTCCCTCTTTCTTTCTTCCAAGGAAAGGGTGGAAACTATCCTTCGTATTTCATAAATATTGAATTCAATAGCCTTGAGGATGAAGATAGGCCTTACCTATACAGAGGACATCCATTCAACTATGAGATGTCAGATGTCTTGACCTTGCCAGAAGCTGTAAATGCAAGAGTATACGCAGAACTATCGCTAGATAGTACCTTCGTAATCAAAGATCACATGCCAAAGGATGGGAAGAACTCATAGATAGAGGTTCATCAAATCAAAATCTACGCCTTTTCCATCTACTTTCAAAAAGCTCTTGAATGTACCAATCTTTTCAAAGCCGCAACGCTTGTAGAGATTTATCGCCCGATCGTTATCAGAACGAACATCTAGCGATATTACCTCGGCACTCAAAGTTGTCTTTGCAAACTCTATTGCGGTTGATAGAAGCTTGTAGCCAATACCAAATCCCCAGTGAGATTTTCTTACGGCAACAGAGACCTCTCCTCGATGGCTAAGACGTGGTACAAGATGACCATAGAAGGAAGATGTTCCAACTATTTTATTTGAGTCTAAAGCAACAAACATAGCAGAGGTATTGGAGGAGTTAACTTTCTCGATATAAGCAATCTCCTCCTCTACTGTAAAAGGTAACCCTTCTTCACCGAATGTAAGATTGTCTGTCTCCTTTCCCAATATTCTCATTAAATCCAAAAGCTCTTCAGCATCACTTGCTAAAGCTTTTCTTATTTCAATAGACATAACACTCTCCTTATGAAAGAGAGGCAGATATATTTTCTTCTGCTTCTCGCCTTACCCTTTCAATGTCAGACAAATTAACATAGCCCTTTTTAAGGCGGTAGTAGCTGTATGCAAAGAGAGCTGCAACCATGACTATGATGAATAGTCCCTCCCCGCCTTCGAGTGTTGTAAAAAGCGCCACACTGATTAGAAGGTCAGCCAAGATAGCCAAGACAATAACAATCTTCAACATCCAAAGAGGAATTGCAAAGAATCCATTCTTCCATGCTCCTGGGTATTTCTTTACAAGTGGGAACATCAAGATATTGTTTAAAAGATTTAAAATCATGATTGGAATCATCATCAATGAAATAAGGGTATCAAGGCCCATATCAATGAAGATTGGGATGATTGCAACAACATAGAAAACAATCATCATTGCATATGGATAGCCCTTCTCTGTTGTTCTTCCAAGCCACTGAGGAAGCCATCCATCCTTGATTGTTGCCATCATTGGATGAGGTCTGGAGGCAATTGCGCCGTAAAGACTTGTAAGGATTGCAAAGCATGCACCTCCCAAGATGAAGATTACGAATACTGGATATGGGAATATCTCTCTTGCAACAACTCCAAGGTTCTTGTTCTCAACAGCTTCAACAGGAAGTACGCCAACAGAAACAATTGAAATGAGAACATAGACGACCGTTACAACCAAAGATGCAAGAAGAATGGCCTTTGGGAGGCTTCTCTTAGGATCTTTTGCATCAGCTGTCATCTCAACAGGCAATGTTGCGCCCTGACAGGCAAATGCCATCATCGCAACTGCCATGATAAAGCCCATTGCCCCGCCTCCAAAATATCCATCATGCGGAAGGATTGAGGAGTAATCAACCTGAGGAAGCCCTGTAAGCACATAGACAATGAGCGAAATAATGAGCACTGCAACCATTATAAAGTTAAGTTTGCCCATAAATGAGCTACCTTTGAGAGTAGAGAGGAAGAATACAGTTATAACAGCAATTGCTATTATCTTCTCAAAGTTTGCAAGATTAGGGAAAACAGTTGAAGCATACTCAACAAATGAGATGGCGTACATTGCAAAAGCGAGACCAGAGAACAGGTTTGAAAGAGCCGATACACCAACCAAAATAGGTGGCTGAAGGATGGCTGCCTGAGAATATGCTCCACCAGGAAGGGCAAACATTCCACTCATCAAAGTTTTATATGCATAGGCAAAGAGCACAAGAATGTTGGCAACTATAAGCGCAAGGATGATAGATGTTCCTGTATAGCCAATTCCAGTTCCCATTGATACGAAGATGCCAGAGCCAATGCAATTTCCGATGCCATAGGCAGCTAGTTCCTTTACTCCCAGCTTTTTCTCTTCTCTGATGTTTCCCATAACACACCCCTTTGCCATAAGTGTAGAATCCAAAGATTCAGAAAGCAAGAAAATGTGATATCCTACTAGACGGGAGTTCATATGAAAATTGCATCAATCCATATGGGTAACGATCTTTTTAGACGCTATATGATGGGAAAATACTCTGCAGCCATCAAAAGAGCCGGTGCAGAGCTTGAATGGATAGATAGCACCAACAATCTTCTATCATACGATGGACTCCTACTTCCAGGAGGCGCTGACGTTAATCCAAAGCTGTATGGAGAAGAGCCTATTCCTGAATGCGGAAAGCCCAACATTTTCAGAGACAACTTGGAAATGGAAGCTATTTCAATCTGGCTGAAAACTGAAAAGCCTCTCCTTGCCATATGCAGAGGAATGCAGATTCTAAACGTTGCACTAGGTGGTACCCTATACCAAGATATAAAGAGCCTGCAGGAAGAGAAGCATAGCGATATTCTCAACAAGAATAAAGGCAATCATGAAATAGAAATCAGCAGGCAGTCTCTTCTTCATTCAATCGTTGAAAGGGAAAACCTGTGGGTAAACTCTCTCCATCACCAAGCTGTAAGAAAGCTTGGCAAGGGCTTGATTGCAACATCATACAGCCTCGACAAATTCATAGAAGCAATCGAAATTGATGGGCATCCATTTGCCTTGGGAGTTCAGTGACATCCCGAGCATATGGGTAAAATAGATGAACAAAGAAAGATCTTCGAAGCATTCATAAAAGCATCCAGAAGATAATCATTCGATAATAGAATCCATCTTTACAACTGTGTTCAAAAGATTTGCAAGGTTAGATTCCTTAATGAGCGCTATGCCTTCCCCCTCTGCTCCAAGAACAACAATTCTATCCCCTGGCTCAAGACCAAAAAGCTCTCTGGCCTTCACCGGGATTACAATCTGTCCCTTTGCGCTCATTGCAACAACACCAAATAGATGCCTCCCCTTTGGTGGCACGGGCAATCCCAGTTCCGATGAGGCAAAGCTGATTAGATTATCTACTGTTACTCCATAGTATTCAGCTAGAGCCACGCAATTTATAATATCTGGCATGGATTCATTGTTCTCCCATTTAGAGAGCGCCTGCCTTGTAACGCCGATTGCAGATGCAACATCCTCCTGAGTCTTTCCTTTAGCTTTTCTAAGTAACAGTAAATTATCTCCAATCATAATAAGCACCTCGAAAAAATGATAATCTGCTTTTTAAACACAGTCACTACTTTTTCTACTTTTGCAACCAATACAAACATCACTAAAGACTAAACGCAATAACAGTTGATAGACCGATAAAGAGTATTGAAATATTATCAAAATATGAGGTGCTAATAAGAATGAAGATCCTAGAAGTAAGCAATCTGGTAAAGAATTATCCTAACTTTACTCTCGATAACGTCACATTTACCCTAGAAAAAGGGTGCATTATGGGATTTATTGGCAGAAATGGTGCCGGAAAGACAACAACCTTAAAATCAATACTTAACCTAGTACATCCAGATTCAGGCGATATAAAAATCTTCAACCTTCCCTTTGCTGGCAATGAGAATGCTATAAGGGAACGAATTGGCTACGCAACTGGTTCTAACATTTTCTATCCAAGAAACACGCTCGATGAAATAGCTGAAACAACAAAGACATTCTATTCAAAATGGAGTGATGAAGACTATACAAGATACATGAAGCTCTTTGATCTAGATGGGAAAAAGAAGCTAAAGGACCTTTCTGAGGGAATGAAGGTTAAATATAGTCTCACCCTGGCACTATCACACAAGGCTGAACTATTGATCCTCGATGAACCAACTAGCGGCTTAGATCCAATATCTAGAGATGAAATACTATCCATTTTCAAATATCTAAAGGCAAACGGAACAACAATACTATTTTCCACCCACATTACGGCGGATCTTGAAAAATGCGCAGATAGCATCACCTACATCAAGAAGGGAAAAATCATAAAGTCCCTTCCGATTGCTGAATTCATCAACTCATTCGATGCAAGTTCTCTTGAGGAAATAATGCTAAGCCAAGAGCGCAACACATCATTCGATATAGAGGCATAACATGAAGAGACTACTTAAGAAAGAATTCAAGCTCACATCGCTAAAGCTGACATATTACTTCATCCTATTTTCATTGATGTCCTTCATCCCCGGATACCCAATCCTTTTGGGTGCATTCTTCCTCACTTTGGGAATCTTCCAAAGCTTCGAGAATGCAAGACTTCAGAATGACACACTGTTCTCCTTGCTTCTTCCAGTAACAAAGAAAGATATCGTGGTGTCAAAATATTGCTATGTCATGATAGTTGAGGCTATCTTCTTCCTATTTTGTGCACTGATCACAGCCTTTAGAATGACTGTACTCAAGGATGCAGAAATTTATAAAGCAAATGCCATGATGAACGCAAATCTAGCTTACTTGGCATATATCTTGATTATTCTAGCCCTCTTCAATTCCATATTCCTAGGTGGCTTCTTTAAGACCGCTTACTACGTTGGAAAGCCATTTCTGCTGTATGGCGCGGCATCATTCATCGTTGTCCTTATTGCAGAGGTAATCCATCATATTCCAGGGCTCGAGATGCTTAATAGCCAAAGCAAAGGACTTGGAATACAGGCAATTGTTTTAGCTTTGGGAATAGTCGTTTATATCGCTCTCACACTCTGTTCAATGAAAGCATCGATTAAGACGTTTGAAAGAATAGATATCTAAAACAAAACCATTTCATCTTCTTTTGAGAGTGTATTTTGACCTGTAAAAAGGCAAAAAAAAGGCCTACCTTCGGGTAGGTTTTGTATGTATGCCCAGGACGAGACTCGAACTCACACATCCTTGCGGAAACTTGGACCTGAACCAAGCGCGTCTACCAATTCCGCCACCTGGGCATAAGCAAAAAAAGAATACTAATTAAATGATGCCCTGTCAACATTAGCTAGATTGTAGATGATGGGATAATCAGTTAAAATCATAGATATGATAAAAATACTCTTTTTGGGTGAAATAGTAGGAAGAGCTGGAATTGCAGCTGTCAAGAAAGGTCTTGATGGCGTCAAGAAGAAGTACGAAATCGACTACACAGTCGCTAACGGCGAAGGTGTAACCAACGGTTTTGGACTTGGCAAGGCTCATGCCCTGCAGCTGTTCAAGATGGGCATCGATCTCCTCACTGGAGGAGAGAAGCTCTTCTATAAACTTGATATGGTGGAATTCCTTCCAAAGGCAAGCTTTATCCTTAGACCTCTCAACTATCCTCAGCAAACTCCTGGAAGGTCTGTTAAGAATATCACAATAAAAGACAGGAAATTAGTAATCATCAATCTTCAGGGCAACTCTGATATGAGGCAGAATATCCAGAACGCCTTCATATCCATCGATAGCTTCTTGAAGAAGGTTGAGGACGATACAATTTCCATCGTTCAATTCCATGCAGCTACAACTGCAGAGAAAGCAACTATGCTCCACTACCTTGATGGAAGGACTGCTGCAGTTATTGGAACACATACAAAGGTTCTATCTGCAGATGATTTTGTAACAGAAAAGGGAACTGGATACATTTCAGACAACGGCAGAGTTGGTGCTTTCATGTCTGTTGGTGGCTTTGCTCCTGAAAATGAGATTCATAAGCTCAAGAGCCAGATTCCAGAGCGCAGCAAGGAATCCTGGGATGATGGTATCATCCAAGGCGTTGTCGTAGAAATCAATGAAATCACAGGAAGATGCGAAAACATTGTGCCAATCAAGGAAAAGGTTTCCATTGAGAGACCTAAGGAAAACTAATGAAGCAGAAAGTAACAGTGTTTGAAAACAAAGGTGATGAGATTGTTGTAGGCTGTGACAAATCAGCATGCGAAGGTTGCCATGGCTCAATGTTCTGTCAGCACAAGGAAAACCTATTTGAAGCTCTGAACCCTGATAACATCGAATTCAAGAAGGGCGATAAAGCTGAAATCGAGATGCCTGCAGGAAGAACAGTGACATCCGTTCTCCTCAGTCTCGCCTTCCCTCTTGTCATGTTCTTTCCAGGATACTTCATTGGAAGCAAGTTCACCTCCAATGAGCTTATCCTCCTTCTCTTCGGTGCCCTCTTCATGGCAATAGGCTTCGGCATTGCTGCACTCTACTTCAAAAACAAGAAGAAGCAATACACACCATACGTAATAGGAAAAGACGAATGAAATTATTGGCAGTGCTTCTCTCCATACTTATCCTCACCTCATGCACCTTCTCTTCCAAGGAAGACCAGGAGAAGGGAGAAAAGACTGCCGTTCCAGACATAATTTTAGAAAAAGCTGAATACCTGCTTGGCCAAAGTGGTGAAAATCCAATCATCATCTATGGCGATAAAATCACCTTCTACTCCAAGGATAACAGAGCCGAGCTCGATAAGTTCTCCTTTGTCCAGAAAGCAGATGATGGATCAATCATCCTCGAAGGCTCTGCCGATGGCGGTTTGATTAACACAAAGACAAAGACATTAAACCTTGAAGGAAATGTTATATTAAGAAAGGTGGATGAAGGGATGGAAATCATCTCTGACAACCTTATTTTCGACAGTGAAAACGAAGAAGCCTCTGCTGATGGAAAAGTTATGGTAAAATCCAAAGAAGGAAACTTCTCAGGAGAGGACTTCAAGGGAGACCTTAGGAATATGGTCTACTCATTCTCAAAGATGGAGGACGGAAACATCAATCTATGAAAAAACTGATACTATTGTTGCTCTTATTATCCTCCATGCTTCTCTTTGCCTCAGACCTCTCCTTCTCAGGAGGGAAGAGCTCTCTTAGTCTCAAGGAAGGAAAAGAAGAGGTTGTTCTCTCTGATGGAGCATACGTTGCAGTCGACGATATAAGGATTGAAAGCAATAAGATCATCCTTAAAAGAAGTGGCTGGACTGAAGTAACATGCGAAGGGAAGACTGTAATCGAAGACCTGAAGAACATGCTTGAAATCCGATGCTCTGGTCTTTGGTTTGATAGAAATGAAGAGAGAATCCTCGTATCTGGCTGGTTCGAAATTGATGATAGCAAAAATGAACTGTCTGCTACAGGAAGTTCACTAGAATTCGACATGAAGGCAGAAAGGCTTATCATCGATAAAGATGTAACACTATTGAAGATTACAGATAATGGGGTTATGAAGTGCAAGGCTGAGTCCGTCATCTTTGATAGAGCTAACCAGAAGCTCTCTTTAAGAGGCAATGCATCTGTAATCTGGAATGGCGATGAGTACTATGCAGAGGCCATCTCAGTTAATTTAGAAACTGAAACGATCAGCCTAGATGGAAGAATAAAGGGAAGCATTAATGGGTGATATCCTAAGAGTTGAGCATCTATCTAAGTTCTATGGAAAGAAGCACGTCGTAAAGGACGTCTCATTTTCCATGTCCAGTGGAGATATCACAGGACTTTTAGGCCCTAATGGTGCGGGTAAGACCACATCCTTCTATATGATTGTTGGCTTTATCAAGGCAAATGGCGGCAAGATTGTCGTCAACGAAGAAAACATCACAACTCTTGCCATGCATGAAAGATCAAGGTTGGGTCTGGCCTATCTACCTCAGGAGCCATCTATTTTTAGAAAGCTCACAGTAGAGAATAACATCAAGCTTGTTCTTGAAACACAGAAGACACTTTCAAAGCAGGAGAAGAAAGACAAGCTTGAATCACTTCTAAAGGACTTTGGCATCGACAGAGTAAGAAAGCAATATGGCTATACTCTATCTGGCGGCGAGAGAAGAAGAACCGAGATTGCTAGAGCGTTAGCAACAGATCCTAAGTTCCTTCTTTTGGACGAGCCTTTTGCGGGTATCGATCCAAAGGCTGTCTATGAAATCAAGCAAATCATCAAGCGCCTTGCCGCAGATGGAATTGGAATTCTTCTTACTGACCACAATGTACGTGACACTTTGGAGATCACAACAACTGCACATATCATCTCCGATGGAGAAATTCTAGTCTCTGGCACCAGAGAAGAAGTTCTCGCCAATGAAATGGCAAGAGAAATCTACTTCGGATCAGACTTTGAGAAGGAGAGCCTTTAATGGAAGCTGGCCTCTCCCTATCGTTGAAGCAACAGCTGAAAATAAGCACACAGCTAGTCCAGACAATGGAGTTTCTCGCCCTCTCTACAGAGGAGCTTTCTGAGAGAATCCACAAAGAGGCAGAGACCAATCCTGCTATGATCGTCAGGGAAAACTCTGTTTCTTATGACACCTTCTCCGAAAGCTACAGAGGAAAGACCGATAAAAGAGAATCCTTCACAGACAATGCTGCATATGGATCAGACATTGGAGAGGATAAAGAAAGCTCAAGCTGGGTTGAAAGAATTGTTGGACAGAGAGAATCTCTCCAGGAGCACCTCTTAAACGGCCTCGGATGCATGGATATAGATGAGGATGTAGAGCGCGCTGCAATCACAATCATTACAGCATTAGACAAGAATGGCTTCACAGGTCCAGAGCCTGAAGCCCTCCTTCCTATTGGCGATAGACCTTACCTTGAACAAGCTCTCAATGCTATCCAGTCACTAGATCCTACCGGCGTAGGCGCGAAAGATTGGAAGGACTCTCTTCTCATCCAGATTAGGGAATCTGGAGCGCAGGAAGAAGAGCAAAAGCTCTTTGAGAAGCTAATCAACAACGAGCTGGAGAATCTTAAGGCGGGCAAGACAGCCCTAGTTGCTAAGAATCTCAAGATTGAGGAAGAGGATGTAAAGGCACTCTATGAGTTCTTGAAGACTCTGACTCCTTATCCTGGCCTAAAGTACAGCTCAGACTATGACAAATATATCGTTCCTGAAATCTCAATCAAAAAGGAAGATGGCATTTTGAAGATGAGAATCAACAAAGATGCCCTTCCAATTGTAGAAATCGATCCTGTTTACTCAGAGATGGAGAACTCTCTGAAGCTTTCAAAGTCAAATAAAGACAAGGAAGCTATGAAGTATCTCAAGGAAAAGCTCAATAGCGCGAACTCTCTCATTGCCTTAATGGAGGCTAGAACATCGACCTTAGAGAGAACAGGCCTTTCTCTGTTAAAGCATCAGGAGGAGTTCTTCGCTAACGGACCAATGCACCTCAAGGGGCTCACCATGAGAGAAGTTGCAGAAGATGTTGGCGTACATGAGGCAACAATCTCAAGAATTGCGACATCAAAGTATATCGATACAGACTATGGTGTATATCCAATAAGATACCTCTTCTCATCACAGACTGTAGGCGACTCCGGCGAGGAGCACTCTAAGCATGCGATTAAGGAAATGATCAAGAAGATCATCGAGGAAAACAATACAGGAAAGGCTCTTTCAGACCAGAAGATCTCAGACATCCTCAAGGAAAAAGGTGTTCAGGCTGCGAGAAGAACTGTATCGAAATATAGGCATGAGCTAGATATCGACTCAAGCTTCCAAAGAGCTAAATAGCATATTCCGAAAATTCTATAAGAGTGTATTTCGCAATAGGACTATCTGTCTTCAGATAAATGTCCAAGGCCTCCTTGCATCCCTCTGAAATCATATCGCTATCTCCAGACAAGTCTCCAATCAAGGTTTTGAAATAGCTTTTCACAGAATCTGGATAGTCCTCCTCCAACTTATCCTTTAGCACTCTTATGCACTCGTCCAAGAGATCATTCTCCTCCATATATGAGACATATGCTATGTGTGGAAATAGGTACTCCTGTCCTTCGAAGGTTGAACTACATTTGGATAACACTCGTTTTTTGTCACACTCTTTGATCTCTTGGTTGACTGTTTCCATGAATGCCCGAATGAAGTTCTCTCCGAAGTAGAATCCCGCATATGATGATTTTAGGTCAGAAAACATCATTAGCATTCCATTGATCTTCTTCTCATAGGGCAAGGGTCTCATAATCTTGTGAGCAAAGAAGCTCATCGTCTCTTTTACACCCAACTCTCGAGTTATCTCTCTCATAGACTCCTTCACGATATCTGAAAAGACAGAGTTTAAGTTGTATGTTGCATTTAGAGTCATCAACGTTGAGATAAATAGATCCAAAAGCAATCCAGAGACAATTCCATCTGGTATATCATTACGGTTTTCAACAACAAACTTCATCAATCCCAATGCAATAATCGCATGAAGCATCAAATCCTTGTTGATAAACCTAAGATAAGCAGCAAGGTTCATCAAATAAACAGTAGCAGCCTTATCATCTATTTGCTGAGAAATAAGATAGATTGACTCTGCAATTTCACCTAAGGAATAAAGAGAATCTACTGGACTTTCTTCCTGAGTATAGAGGATTTTTGCAAACTCTCCCTTTATGACAAGCATTGTCTTGCTGTCTGAAAGAGTTGGAAGCATATGGTATTTTTTATCCTTGTCCCTCATATAAAAAATGAAGTCACTACGCCTTTTTCCGCCAGCAAGCATTGCCAGATAAGTAGTAAATATCTCTTCTTCCTCATACCTACAGTCAAGGCAAAGCTTAGATACCATATCCTTAGCCTCAGTCTTTTTATCAACGTAAAGCAGCTCTCTAACCTCTAAAAACACCTCAAAAGCATTTCTCATACAACCTCCACAAATTGCCCTATATATTGAATATCAATTTGTCGTCATTTTTTTCTTACTTGTGCATAGTTTGTTTTTACAAACTTTTTTCGACAAAACTACAAAATTCGTGGTAAATTTATAAATATAGGAGGTAGCCTATGAATATTACTTTCAGAGGAATCGGGTTCAGCGTAGTTGATGAAGACAGAGAATTCCTGGAAAAAAAGCTTAAGAAATTAGCTTTTGCGGAAGAATACCTTCTGGATCTGGAACTAACAGCAAAGAAGGAAACAAAGGGTATTGGCTTCCATCTTGATGCAATCCTCCATTTTGCATGGAAGAAGGAAAAGGCAGTCAGCCAGGATTGCTACGAGTTATATGAAGGAATTGAGAAAATCGCCGATAAAATACAATCGGTTGCAAAAAAAGAAAAAGAAAAAACAATGGGAATATAAATCAGAAGGGAGCGCGCTCCCTTCTTATATTTTCTCTACATCTCCATCCTTTACGATGTAACCAGCCCCGCTAAGCGGCTTGTCACCATCGCCATCTAGGCAAAAGAGCGAGATAGGAAAGCAATAAGGCGTCTTGGCAAGCGATCTTGAAAATGCTGCAAGCTCAACCTTTTCCCCGTCTGTAATCTCAGCGCTTTTTGGGAACATATCATAGCTAATTGCATAAACCTTATCCTCAGCTATAAGCATTGGAGTCTCTGACATAACCATTCTACATGCAGAGATTACCTTGATTCCTCTCTCTTCCAATAGAGAACTTGCAATCCCGGCAACAAACTCAGATAGCTCCCTTTCATTGAGAATCTGCCCTTTTTTGGCTGAAACATGATCAAAAACAATTGGATTTTTTTCCTGCATCTAATTTTTCCTCAGTATCGATTATGATAACATAAGGGCGCAGAGCAGAGAACTCAAAGGCAGGATTAAATGAAAGGACTTACTGAAAGACAGAAGGAAATCCTCAGCTACATCACAAAGTACAAGGAAGAACATGGAGTCTTCCCCTCCCTTTCAGAGATAGCGCGCAACTTCAGTTTTTCCATTCCTGCAGCCCACTATGCACTCTCTGCAATCGAAGACAAGGGCTATCTTTCCCATGAAAAGGGAGAGCATAGAGCTTACCTTCTTTCCGAGAAGGAGAGAGCAAACAGGGAAAACACCTCTATACCATTCTTCTTCTCAGAAGTCTCAGAAAAGAGCTTCCAATGCCCAGATGGTGAGATTTTCATTCCAATTGCAGAAAGAAATGGAAATCCTTTTGCCTTCAAAATAACATCCACATCCATGATGAATGCAGGCATACTTCCTGGGGATATTGCTATAATGGATGGCGATGTGTCAAACCTCAAAGATGGGGATATTGTTCTCCCACTCTTTGCAGATGATGATAAAATGGTTCTTAGAAGATATAGAAAGACACCCTCTTTCATCCAGCTTGAACCAGAGAATGACGAAATGGGCATCATAAGAGGCATAGACATCAAGATTTTTGCCATTCTGAAGTCTATTAGGAGAGTCTATTAATGAGTATTTATATCCTGCTGGGTCCAGAAGAAGGCGAAAAGCAGAACTGGCTTGACAGAGAAAAAAAGAGAATCCTATCCGAGTATCCTGATGCAGAGATGCATGCTTTCTTTGGTGGCGAGGATGAAGGAAATATGCTCTCAGAAGTACTCAGCCAATCATCACTCTTCTCATCATTCAGATTCGCAGTAGTAAAGCACTTTGAAAATGCCAAGAAGACAGATATGCTCTTTCCGGCAATTGCAGACTTCATGGAAGAAGATGCAGAGGATGCTGAACTTGTAATCATATCCTCAGAGACAAACCTCACATCATTCCCAAAGCAGGCTCAGAAGCTCAAAAAAGAAAATGTCATTACATTTTGGGAACTCAGGGAAGATGAAAAGAAGAACTGGATCAGAGGCTACTGCAGAAAGGAAGGCTTTGTAATTTCCCAGGCAGCAATTGATGAGATTCTGGACAGTGTAGACAACAATACACAGGAGATGAAGAACCTCGTGTCATCAATCATCCTGTTTTTGAGGCTATCTGACAAAGGCAAGAGCACAATCGACCTTGAAGAAATCGAAACATACTCTTCTAGAACAAAGGGCGAGACTGGATACACCCTCTTCAGAGCAGTTGCAGAGGGAGATTTAGAGCATTCGCTCCTAATTGTCTCATCCATTCTCCTCTATGACCAAAGAGAGATGATCCCAGCCTTCTCTGTGCTTTCAAACCAGTTCAGGCTTCTTGAAGCTTGCCTTAAAATGAGAGGCGAGAGAAAGAGCGAAGCTGAAATCTTCAAGAACGTTTCATATATCTCAACATACGCATCATCAAAGTCTCGTCCTGGTATCTTCTTCAAGGATCAAGATACTTTCAGAAAGGGAATGAAGAACTACACTCTCAATGAAGTTCAAGATATCATCCTGTACCTTGCATCTATGGATACCGAGATTAAGAGCGCATCAACAGAGATGGCAAGAATTACCTATGAAGAGGTTATCTATCACATAGTAAGCGAAAAGGGAAAGCTGGACTCTCTCCAGCTAAGCATAGATTCTCTCTAGAAGCTCAACTTTCTCAATACACGTTCAGCAACTGATACAGGAATCTTAGCACCCTTGCTAAGTTCTTCTGCATTCAGCTCAAGTATTGCCTCTACAGAACCATAAATCTTCATTATGCGCTTGGATCTCTCAGGTCCGATACCCTCAATTGATTCCAAGAGCGAGAAGGATGCTTCCTTGCTCCTCATTCTCTGGTTGAAGGATGTAGCAAATCTATGACACTCATCTCTAAGAGCAATCAGAACCCTTAGACCTGGATTTGAGTGGTCTAAGCATAGTGATGGTCCCTCTGGGAATACTATCTCCTCATGCTCCTCAGCTAGTCCAATGACTGGAATCGTGAGATTAAGACTTGCAAGAGACTCAAGAGCGGCGCTCACCTGCCCCTTTCCACCATCAACCATTATCAAATCAGGCATATCTCCGCCTTCTTTCTGAAGCCGTGCATATCTTCTATATACAGCCTCTCTCATAGACTGGAAGTCATCGATCTTTCCATCAAGGCTCTTCATAGAGAAGTGTCTATATTCCTTATTTGAAGAGTTTCCATCCCTGAAGACAATCATTGATGCAACAGTGTACTTGCCAGATAGCTGCGCGATATCAAAGCCTTCAATATGGCGAGGAAGAACATCAAGACCCACCCTATTCTTTAACTCTTCCAGAGCAGGCGTATTATCAATTGTCTTCAGTCTCTTCTCTACATCCCTAGAGGCATTTTCGCCTGCCATTCTGAGGATTCTAAAGTGCTTTCCATCCCTTGGAACAGCTACGACAACAGGCGCATTGAGCTCATCACGGAAGAATCTTCCAAGAAGCTCTGTATCAATCTCATGAGAAACAAAGAGCTCAGATGGAAGAGTATCTCCATCACTATAGTATTGAATCAAGAATGAAAGGAGAGTCTCTGTCTCATCTCCAAGACACTCAGCCCTATATAAAGCTTTGCCAATTAGCCTTCCATCCCTGAATTGCATAATTGAGATAGTGCATAGATAGGCTCTCATCTCGATTGCAGCATAGTCTCTGCTATCTACAGCATCTGAATAGTCTTCAACAGTCTGGTTCTGCTGCATGACAGTCAAAGCTTGCAAAATATCTCTCTTCTTAGCAGCAGTCTCAAAGTCGAGAGCCTTAGATGCCGCAAGCATCTCCTTCTCAACCCTCTTTATTATCCTTGAGTCATCGCCATCTAAGAAGTCTTCTACTTCTTTCACATATTGGCCATAGTCCTTCTCGCTTACAGCACCAATACAAGGACCAGCACATTTTTTCATATGGTAATAGAGACATGGGGATTCCCTCTTTTTAAGATACCCATTGCAAATTCTCAGGGGGAATGATTCCCTCACCATATCAAGATAGGTATCCAATCTTCTTACATCAGGATATGGGCCATAGTACTTGGAGCCATCTTGAATGATTCGTCTGGTTTTGAAGATTCGAGGAAAAGCTTCATTTGTGATTCTTATCACAGGATAGCTCTTTCCGTCCTTCAAAAGAATATTATAGTGAGGGTTATATTTCTTGATCAGGTTGTTCTCAAGTACAAGCGCCTCGTACTCGTTGCCTGTAATCACATAGTCAATGTCGTGGATCTTCTCAACAAGAGCGGCTGTCTTTGCATTCCTATTTGGAAGAAAGTAGGAATTTACCCTTCTCTTCAAATTCTTTGCCTTGCCGACATAGATTACAGTGCCCTCCTTATTCTTCATAAGGTAGCAGCCTGGATTATCTGGAAGACTTCTAGCTTGGTCTCTTGCGCTCTCTGCCATAGAGTAAGCATACCTTTACCAATTAGTTTGTTCAATCTAAAATATAGGCGTGAAAGCACTCTACGACATCTATGCAAAACTCCCAGAAGATACAAAAGATATGCTGGAAAGACTTTTTTCCAGTATTCACTTCACTGAAAGCCAAAAGCTTGAAATCGTGAAGGAAGAGGCAGATCTAAGACAGTGGAAAGAAAAAAGCTTTGTCTCAATCTATGACTATGAGCCACTTTTGGAAAAGAAGAATGGCAGACAAGGCGAAGAGTATGTTAAGAATCTCAGAGCTCATATGATCAAGCTCAGGCAAGCAGAGACAGACTACTCAGATTTCTTTCCTAAGAAGAAGCCAAATGTAAAGGCAAAAGCTGTTGTAGAAGATAGTGCAATCCTATTGGGAAAGTGTCCTTGTCCAGTTGATGGCGAGAAGACCAGATGCTGCAAATTAAGAACACTCGATGCAGTACAGCAATGTTCCTTTGGATGCTCTTACTGCTCAGTGCAGGCATTCTACAATGAAAATCAAATTAGAGTTGTAGATAACCTTTCTGAAAGACTCAGAGCAATGGATATCGACAAGGATGTATGGCATATAGGCACAGGACAGGCTTCAGACAGCCTATTGTGGGGCGATGACTTTGGAACACTCACTGCCCTCTCTGAATTTGCAGAAAACCATAGTGATATAATAATCGAACTCAAGAGCAAAGCATCAAGAGATGTCTTTGACAGAAAATATCCAAGGAACATGATCTTCACATGGTCCTTAAATGCACCAACAATCATCGAAAAGGAAGAGCACTTCACAGCAAGGTTAGAAGAGAGGCTCAAGGCAGCTGAGAAAGCAAGAGATATGGGCTCTCTCGTTGGCTTCCATATACATCCAATGGTGCTCTTCAAGGGCTGGAGAGAAGAATACTCATATATCGCATCTGAAATAGAGCGAAGATTTAAGCCAGAAGAAATCTGCATGATTTCAATCGGAACCCTCACATTTACAAAAGCAGTTCTGAAGAGACTTAGGGAACTTGGAGAGGAATCTAGAGTGCTTGAAATGGAGCTCTCTCCTGCAGCTGGCAAGTTCTCATATCCTTTGGAGACAAAGAAAATGATGTTCAGCCATGTCTTCAAGTCATTCTCAAAAGAGTTCAGAGATCAAATCTTCTTCTACCTATGCATGGAAGATCCATCTCTATGGATGCCTGTCTTAGAGCGCGAATATGCATGTGACAAAGACTTTGAGAGCGATATGAGGAAGAGCTATTTTTATAAGGTAAACCTCAAATAACTTGTTAAAAATAAGACAAAGATGATATTGCCTTTAATAGCACATTGAAGAATTAAAACTCAAAGCACAGAAAATATTCGAACGACAATAAAAAAAGCATCTGGGAAATCCAGATGCCTCAGATTAAATGTTCTAATGACCTAGCATCAGAACCATAGCAACTATTTCAATGACAGATGGTACGCGTGCTGAGAAGAGAACGTTCTTGTCATGTACAAGAAGCGGTGCATCAAACTCATCATAGCCTTCTTCCTCAGGGACTAAGACAACAGATGCATTTACCTCAACCTTATCCAAGGCAGCAAGAACAGTATCATAGAGTTCCTTTGCTTTGTTGTCATTGCCTACAACCTTGAGAAGAATCTTCTCACAGCTTGCGCAATTCTTGTTCTCACACTCGCCGCACTTTGCAAACTTCACTTCCATCTTACTTCAACTTAGCCTCAAAAAGTTCTTTCTCTCTTTCAGTGAGGTCAATCTCCTCACCTCTGAGCATTGCCTTAATAGCTTCAACTTCTCTACCTGAGAAGCTTCTGCCCTTAATCTTATGGTTTTCGAAAGCTTCTGTAGCAATTGGGCAAACAGCTCTTACGATGTCGAGCATAACTTCTGCATAGGCTCTGATTTCGTACTGTGCATGTCCATCTAAACGAAGTGCCAAGAAATGGAAGAGATTGTGAAGGTCAATCTGCCAATAGAACTCAGTATAGAGTGAGAGAGGGAGATCGACTCTGGCAATTTCACGTGCAATACCCATATCCAAAAGCTTATGGTATGCTTCGAATGCAACAGCATTCTGTCCATTGAGGATATCCTGAACTTCCTTTGCCATCTCTGGGGATACAGGCTCGCTCATTCTACCCTGCTTATTGTCCTCGCTCTGAAGTGCGATATGGTCGCTGTCTGGGATGTAGCACTCATCCTTCATTACAGAATATCTTCCAGAGATTTCATTCATTCTAGCTGTTCTATGTCTAACCCACTGGCGAGCGACAAAGATTGGCATCTTAACATGGAATGTGAATACAACCTGCTCAAATGGAGAGGTATGGTCATTTCTGAGAAGATAATTGATCAGGCCCTTGTCCTGTCTATATGTCTTTGTGCCTTCTCCATAGCTGACTCTTGCTGACTGAACGATTCTCTGGTCAGATCCAAGATAGTCAACCAAGCGAACAAAACCATGGTCGAGAACTGGAAACACTTTATCAAGGAGGGCTTCTGCCTCAGGTACTATACAATGCATCTAATACTCCTAACTGGTTTATTATAAATTGCTTTATTGAAAGCTACAATATCAGAGATAACCCATCCTAGATAGGGCAACTGCAGCACCAGATACAGCAGCTGTCTCTGTTCTCAAAATCCTTGA
>JAGBWX010000114.1 GCA_017629575.1 Spirochaetales bacterium
AGTACATTGCATCTTTGAGAAAGGATATCAATGCCCAGATTTCATCCTTCTCTAGAATCGATGATGTTGAGCTTCAGGAAGAGGAGTTTGAGAGAACTCCTTCACAGAAGATCAAGAGATTTCTCTACTCATCAGGCGATAAGAGAAAGAAGCAGAGCGAAAAGAACAGTGCGCCAGTACAGGATGTAAAGCCTGCAGAAGAGAAGAAGGCAGCAGAGCCAAAACCAGCTAAGCCTGCTAAGTCAGAAATTGCCAAGGAAAGAGAAGAACTTATCCTCAAGTATAAGGATTCTATAATCCAGGAAAAGAAGAACTGGCAGATTGAAAAGGAAAAGATCAGAGCAGAGCGCAAATTGCTCGATCAGAGATATCAAGAAGCTAAGACTGCCAGAAAAGAAAACCTGGAAAAGGCAAAAGCTAGATTCAAAAAGCAAAAATCTAAGCTGAAAGGCTAAAACTTAAACAAAATAGGCCAAGTTTGCATGAAAATGCTCTTGGCTTTTTTTTTGGAAAAAGATATTCTTGAACTGTTGTTAGTTATGACTAACTATTGGAGGGATATATGAAAACTCTCAAGGATGTCAGAGTTGGCGAGACCGTAACTGTAAAGAAGGTTCTAGGCGAAGGTCCAATAAGACGTCGTATTATGGATATGGGAATTACGAAAGGTGTTGAGATATATGTGCGTAAAGTAGCTCCACTTGGAGACCCAATGGAACTTAACCTTCGTGGCTACGAGCTGACACTAAGAAAGGCAGACGCCTCAATGATTGATGTGGAGTAAATGATGGATATAAAGATAGCGCTTGCAGGTAATCCAAACTGTGGAAAGACTACATTATTTAATGCCCTCACAGGCTCTAATCAATATGTTGGAAACTGGCCTGGTGTAACAGTCGAGAAAAAGGAAGGAAGACTCAGAGGATATAGTGACGTAATCATTCAGGATCTTCCTGGCATTTATTCTCTTTCTCCATACTCCCCAGAAGAAGTAGTAACAAGAAGATATCTTGTAAATGAACATCCAGATGCAATCATCAATATCGTTGATGGAACAAATATTGAGAGAAACCTCTATCTAACAACTCAGTTGATCGAGCTTGGTTATCCAGTTGTTGTTGCAGTCAATATGATTGACCTTGTAAGAAAGAAAGGCGACATAATCGATTTAGAACGCCTAAGCAAGGCACTTGGCTGCATCTGTATTGAAATAAGCGCACTTAAGGGTGAGGGTGGCATGGAAGCTGCAAATATTGCAGTTGAAAAGGCAAGAAACCACACTCACACAGATAGACCTCATGTATTCAATGGCTCAGTTGAGCATGCCATTGCCCACATCGAGGAATCCATTGAAGGCCTTGTTGATAGAAACTTCCTCAGATGGTATGCAATCAAGCTCTTTGAGCGTGATGAGGTGGTTCAGCAGAGATTAAATATTGAAAAGCCTCTCTTGGAGCACCTTGAAAAGCATATCGAAGAGTGTGAGGAAGAGATGGATGATGATGCTGAGGGCATCATCGCTGACCAGAGATATGTGTATATCACAAACGTAGTATCAAAGGCTCTCAAGAAGAAGGCTGGACGCCATGAGCTGGATATCTCAGGCAAAATCGATAGCATAGTTACTAATAGAATCCTTGCTCTCCCAATCTTTGCGCTCATCATGTTTATGATGTATGCAATTGCAATGGGCAGCTTCCCATTCTCCATTGGAACAATTGGAACAGATTGGGCAAATGATGTTCTATTTGGAACTTGGATTCCTAATCTCTTTGATAAAGCATTGACAGCTTTGAATGTAGCTCCTTGGCTTTATGGACTGATCATGGATGGAATTCTGGCTGGCGTTGGCGCAGTTCTTGGCTTTGTGCCTCAGATTCTTGTCCTTTCTCTCTTGCTTTCAATTCTTGAAGACATTGGATATATGTCCAGAGTTGCCTTCATCATGGATAGAATCATGAGAAAGTTCGGTCTAAGCGGTAAATCAATCATCCCAATGCTTGTTGCTACCGGCTGTGGGGTTCCAGGAATCCTCGCATCACGCACAATTGAGCAGGAGAATGATAGAAAGATTACAGTAATGACCACAGGCTTCATCCCTTGTGGTGCTAAGATGCCTATTATCGGACTCTTTGCAGGTGCTGTATTCAATAACTCTCCATTAGTAGCAACATCAGCATTCTTCATCGGAGTTGCCGCTGTGGTTGTATCTGGTGTAATTCTCAAGAAGTTCAAGGCATTTGCAGGAAAGCCAGCACCTTTTGTTATGGAGCTCCCTCCGTACCATATGCCATCTTTGAGGAATATTTACAGATCAACAAGAGATAGAGGCTTGGATTTCGTTAAGAGAGCTACAACAATTGTTCTTTTGAGCTCTATCGTTCTCTGGTTCTTGAAGAGCTATGGATTCACATCTGGCTCATTTGGACCAGTAGAGGACAGCAATGTTTCTCTCTTGGCTTATGTTGGCAAGCTATTTGCCTGGATATTCTATCCACTTGGATGGATTGGAGATATGGCTTGGAAGGCAACTGTTGCGACAATCACAGGTCTTATTGCAAAGGAAGAAGTTGTAATGACATTTGGCACACTCTACAACTTTGCAGGTGAACTCAGTGAGTCTGGAGACCAGATTTGGAGTCTTGTTAGAAATGATTTCGGTCCAGTTAGAGCTTACAGCTTTATGATCTTCAATCTGCTTTGCGCACCTTGCTTTGCAGCTATTGGCGCAATCAAGAAGGAGATGGGAAGCAGAAAGTGGACATGGATTACAATCGGTTACATGTGTGCCTTGGCATATGCAGCTTCAATGATTGTTTATCAGATTATTGGTCTGTTCACTGGTGAAGTTGTATTCAATATCTTCACAGTTGTTGCATTGGCAACTCTTGCATTATTAATATATCTTGTTGCAAGGAAAGGATATAATGCTGAGAGTGGTCTAAATAAAACCTCAAAGTGATTATAAGTAGCACCTTCGGGTGCTATTTTTATCATTCCTCATAGTTAACTTTAGCTTCTTATTTAGATACAATTGGGATATGGATAGAATTTCTATTTCACAAGACAAAAGAATCAAAGCAATTGACTCTCTTAGAACGCCAATGGAGATTGCTTTGCTTGCTCCTCTTTCAAAGAGCGAGCAGGAAGCTATTTGCAGATATAGAGAGGAAGTTGATAACATCATAAAGGGCAGGGATAAGCGCCTTTTGGCAATAGTAGGTCCATGCTCTATCCATGATCCAGATGCTGCTCTGGAGTATGCTAGAAAGCTCAAAGTCTTATCTGAAAAGGTCAAGGATCAGTTTTTTGTTGTAATGAGAACCTATTTCGAAAAGCCTAGGACAGTGCTTGGCTGGAAGGGCCTCATTCTCGATCCAGATATGGACGAGTCCTATGATATCGACAAAGGCATCTTTATTGCACGCAAGCTCTTGATAGATATAACAAGAATCGGTCTTCCTGTTGGCTGCGAGGTTCTGGACCCAATCGTTCCTCAGTACACAGATGAGATTATGTCATGGTCAAGTATCGGTGCGAGAACTACAGAAAGCCAGACTCATAGGTCTTTAGCATCAGGTCTTTCCGTTGCTGTAGGATTCAAGAATTCCACCTCCGGTGAGATAGATGCAGCTATAAACGCAGCCAAGGCCGCCTCTAAGCCTGCATCCTTCATTGGTGTAAGAAGAGATGGTTCCAATGCAATATTCCGCTCAAATGGAAATGATTCAACTCATCTCATTCTTCGCGGGGGATCTGATGGCCCTAATTACTATGAAGACTTTGTAGAAGAGGCTGGAAAGACAATGGAGGGCTTGAATATGAATCCTGCCATTGTAATTGACTGTAGCCATGCAAACTCTAGAAAGGATTATACAAAGCAGAAGAGAGTACTGAGAACAGTTTTAGATCAGGTTCTTTGGGGTGATAAATATATCAGGGGCTTTATGCTTGAATCCAATCTATTTGAAGGAAATCAGAAGATTCTTGGTGATAAGTCATCTTTGAAATATGGCGTATCCGTAACAGATGCATGCATCGGCTGGGATGAGACAGAGAGAATTCTCCTCAATGGAGCTGAGATGCTTAGAAATACGACAAGAGGAGAGGAGGCAATACTGTGAAGAAAGTAGTAGTTTTATTGGCAAATGGCTTTGAGGATGCAGAGGCACTCTGCCCAATTGATGTAATGAGAAGGGCAGGTTTTGATGTAACAATTGCTGGAATCGGGGGAATGGAAATCACCTCATCACACTCTGTAGTATTCAAGGCTGACAAAGATATTGAAGAGCTTAATTCTGATGGTTGGGATTTAGTCTTTGCACCAGGCGGAATGCCAGGGTCTGTAAACATCAGCCAGTCATGGAAGGCTAATGAGATGCTTATCACAGCTGCAAACAGAGAGAACTCTTATGTAGCAGCTATCTGTGCAGCTCCTGCTGTTGTTCTTGGACCTATTGGTCTTCTCTTTGGAAAGGAAGCAACATGCTATCCTGGCTGTGAGGATTTCTTCTCAGGCTTTGAGTTTTCAAAGGATGGTGTAGTTGTATCTGGCAACATTGTAACAGCCAAGAGTGCTGGCTATGCCTTTGACCTTGGCCTTAAGCTTATTGAGCTTCTCGAGAATAAAGAGCTCTCAGACAAGATTAAGAATCAGATTTATTACAAAGTTTGAAGTAGTTGAATCGGCCAAGTTTGGCCGATTTTATTTTGTTGCGACTATAATTGGCTGGTAATATCCGCTCTCATCATTAAATAACCATTTTGCCTTTGAAAAGCCATTATTTATTAGAATTGAATATAGTTCATCTCTTCTCACAGCTCTATATTCACATTCGAATTTGCTTATAGAGAGCGATTTTTCATCTTCTATGATGTATTGGGTAAAGTTATAGTTTTCTCCAGCCCAATTCCAAGTCTGGAAAGAAATTCTTTGACCATTTTCAGTTTCGTGGATGTAGGGTGGGGAGTATAGAGGCTTTGTCTTCAGAATTTCATCATAGTCACGTATGCTTGCGATGAATAAACCGCCATTCTTGATTCTGCTAGAAATGCTTCTTATAGCTTTTTCTAGTTCTGTTTTATTTAGCATATGAGGAAGAGCATTATCCATTGCTATGACAACATCGAAGGATTTTGAGAATGCTGATTCAAGTTCTCTGAAGTCTGCGTGTCTAAAACCGATTTTAAGATTTTTTTCTTTGCATCTTCTTTTAGCTTCATTAAGCTCGTTTTCGCTTATATCAGAGGCCGTAACATCATAGCCAAGCTCAGCAAGGCCAATTGCCTGTGTCCCAATTCCACATGCGCAGTCTAGGATTTTCGTACCAATATCAAAGCCATGGCAATCTAGAATCTTCTTTATTACTGTTGCCTGCTCTTTGCATGATGCATTC
>JAGBWX010000115.1 GCA_017629575.1 Spirochaetales bacterium
ATACATGCTTTGGCGAAGAGAACGAACCTAGCGAAATTTCTTCTCCAGAGTTCCTCTTCTACCTCGAGAACGTTATCAGAGATAGACGTACAAACCCTATCGAAGGCTCATACACAAACCACCTTTTCTCAAGAGGCTTGAACAAGATTGCTCAGAAGGTTGGCGAAGAGGCTGTAGAGCTCGTAATCGCTGCTAAGGATGAAGATAAGGAACTCTTCCTTGGTGAGGGGGCAGACCTCATGTACCACTTACTTGTACTCCTTGCACAGAAGGATGCTTCACTTGCTGAGGTAATTGAAATCCTCAAGGATAGACACTCAAGATGATCGAAGGCGAAGACAGCTTGTATCTAGAAGATACTTGCCAAGTCTATGATGGCGCTGTTTTCGATTCTCATAATTTTACTAAATGCAGCTTCTCTGATTGCACCTTTGACGGTTGCTCTTTTAGGGGGGCTGTTTTTGATTCTGTTGTATTCACACAATCTTCCATCTCTCTTTCAGATTTCAGGGAAGCGGTATTCAGAAACTGCGAATTTAATGAGTGCAGAATATCTGGCAGCTACTTTATGTCATCAAGATTCAGAGGTACTAAACTCAATGGCTGCATCTTAAGCTATGCTGTGTTTGATGATGCAGACTTCAATGCTTCCTCATTTGTATCCTGCCAGCTAAAGCAATGCTCTCTAGATAGTCTAAAGTGCAAGAAGTTATCAATTGTAGGGAGTAAGCTTGATGGCTCAAGCTTTAGAAAAACTATGCTGAAGGATCTGGACCTAAAAGATTCTGATATTTCCGGAATCTATCTATCTGAATCTTTCATAGAGCTTAGGGGTGCATCTTTAGATGCTGCCCAGGCTCTCGACTGTGCTAGGCTTCTCGGCGTTGATATTGTCTCTTGATTCTTTCTCTTCTTTCAGAGCAAGCTTTGTCATCCTTGCATATTTTAATGTTGCATATTCAGTCCTTGCCTTCATCAATAGCAAGATGATAAGCAAGGCAATAATTGCCTTTGGTAGCAAATCAGGATGCTTTGTATAGAAGGTGAGAGAATCGTACTTTCCTAGCTCCACCTCATAAACAGTCCAGTCGACAGTAAATGGATCCAGCATGCCGTGAACTCTTCCTGTTTCATCAATGTGGCATGTAATGCCGCTATTTGTACTTCTAACAAGAGGAATTCTGTTTTCTATCGCCCTAAAGAGAGCAAGCTGCATATGCTGCATCTCTGCCGCTATTGATCCTGACCAGCTGTCATTGGAAAGGTTAATCAGGATATCTGCACCATTTTGGGCAAATTCCGCAGATAGGTAACCGAATGTATCCTCAAAACAGATTGGAGTTGCGAACTTAATGCCATCATATTCAAAGACAGTTGGCTCTTCTCCCTTTTCCCACCAGTTGTAGTTGTGGGAGAGAAGGAAAGCGTGCAGTCTAGGAAGCTCTTCTTCGTATGGGAAGTTCTCTGTGAATGGTACGAGTCTCTGCTTTCTATATGTACCTAGAATCTCTCCATCTCCAAAGAGTATTACTGTGTTATATGTCTTTTCATTCCAGCTTCCGTCTTCCAATATTGCAGGGAGAGTTGGATCCTTGATGACACTCTCAGGATTGCCAGTGATCAGAGGAACAGGAAGACTCTTTCCAAAGTTGACGAACTCGTTGCACAGGTTACTCTTGAAAGCGGCAGTTGGATATGCCTTGTGCCATGCAACAGATGGTACGAAGGCGGTCTCTGACCATACTATGAAATCTGGGTTTTCCTTGAGAGCTTCAAGACTCATATCTCTGAGTTTTCTGAAGTTCTTGGTATATGTTGAATAGCCACCTTCCCAGGTGTCTGCAGAGTGCTGAAGAGCTGCAACTCGTATTGTTCTATCTGCTTCTGTTCTTTCGTATTTACCAATAGTGTAGTACCCGATAGATAGGTTCATTACAAAGCCAATTATGTAAATCAAAACGTCCTTTTTATAGAAAGTCTTATTTACAATCATTTCTGCAATCATAGCCTGTGGAAGCAAAATAAGCACTGTAATGCCCCAAATTCCGAATATTGAGGCACTTTGTATGAGTGCTGTATGGTTCCATAAGGCTGCTGCTGGCGTTCCATATGGGAATCCTAAAAAGCCCTGCAGTGTCAGATAGTAATATAGAGACAGCGTCAGAGATTGGACGATATAGCCTCTCTTTTTAACAAGCTTTCCAGCAATCTTAACAGCAGGGAATAGAAGCATATATTGCAATGATGCAAGTATAGAGACTATGTAGTTAGCCATTGGATGGAAGGCTGCAAGCCATGTTCCGTAGACAGTGAAGAATACATAGCCATAGACTAGACCATAGAACCATAGTACGCTCTGCTTGGATTTATTGATGACAATGAAAGTTGGAATGAAAGCAATGAATATCCATAGTCCATATCCATCTAGGCATTCCTCACTTGGAAATGCGTAGGATGTGAATATCGATGAGAATAGAATCAATGCAAGTCCTGCAATAAACCACGCAAGCTTCTTTATTATTCTTTTAGTCATATCCATACATCCACTTTAGCAGAGTCTTAAATTGTTTTACACGTCATTATCTGTAGTTGTTGTGTCTTTTTATATGAGTGAATGTTCTAGAAATGAGTAATATCCTTTTGTGCTGAAGACTAAATGGTCCAATACTTTTATTCCGAGTATCTTACCGGCCTCTACAAGCCTATCTGTTGCTGCTTTGTCTTCTGCCGATGGTTCAAGATGTCCTGAGGGATGATTATGCGCAATTGCTATTGCAGCAGCTCTCATCTCGATTGCAGGCGCAAAGACTTCGCGGGGATGAATCAAAGTACGATTAATCAGTCCGATAGTTGAGATAAAGGAATCAATTACTTCGTGTGCTCCATTGAGTGCAATTGTAATAAAATGCTCCTTATCTCTTGATGAGTAGTGGAGAACCTCTTTGTAGATATCCATGGGGCAGTTTATAGTGCGAGGCTTTTGAGTAATCTTTCTCCTGCCAAGTTCCATTGCAGCGATTATTGCAGAGGCTTTTGCAGCTCCCATGCCTGGTATGTATCTAAGCTCATTAAGGCGAGTGTTGGGATTCTTATCCAGATACGAGAGAAGTTCTTCTGCAATATCCTCGGCTTTTCTGCCACCGCCGCCAGAACCAATTATGAGTGTTATCAATTCTTTGTCTGTTAAGGCCTCTGGCCCAAGGCGCCCCAGCTTCTCACGAGGCTGTTCTTCATAGATTTCTTTTGTTGTTTCATTTTCGTTCATATAATGTATATCAAAATAAGTCGAAAAAAGGTCTAATTATTCTGTTTTCACTTTAGCCTTTGTTTTGTGATACACTTTTCCTATGGCACGCTACAAAATTGGTCAGATCGCAAAATTAAGCGGACTGTCTCATAGAACCATCAGATATTACGAGGAGCTTGGACTCTTGGTCTCCAGAAGAACAACAGGGGGCCAGCGCACCTATTCGGATCAGGACCTTGTATATCTCAAGCGCATCATAGAATTGAAGGGCCTAGGATTTTCCCTTGTAGAGATTGAGAACATCTTCAAGATGAAAAGCCAGGATGAAAGTGGCAATAAGAGAAGGGAAGAGCTCCTTAAAAAGTATAGAGAAAAACTTGAGGAGTGCGAAAAGAGGATGGAAAGTCTCACTCTGCACATGGATGAGCTAAATTGGCATATCCACCAATTAGAAAAGGCAGAAGATGGATTCACCTCCTGCCCTGGAGCGCTATGCGCTGGATGCATCTATAAGGAAAAGTGCACATTCTTCAAAGGTTGAAGATAAACTCCGCGCATTTCAGAGAGTTATCGATAACAAGACCATATTGTTCCTTCCCAAGATTTCTTCCATAGAACATTGCCTCGTAGTTCAAGAAACCTGAGTAGTGTTTTCTGAATGCAGGAATAATATTCTCCCAATCAATGTTTCCAAAGCCAGGGAGCATATGCTGATCCTCTAATCCATTGTTATCTGCGATATGAGTAGCAATGAGTCTTTCTCCGCATTTTTCGATGAAGGCTGGGATATCAAGCCCCATCATGTTTGCATGTCCAGTATCTAGGCAGATGCCTGTTCCAAGAGTATCTGCAAGAACAATCAAATCTTCAGCAGAGTATATCTCATCCTCTCTTTCCATATTCTCGATAGCGAGCATCATCCCAGCTTTCAGCGATGGAATAATCCTTTTGAAATAGCAAAGATTATCTTCGATGCTGCCCTTGATTGGATGGATTACTAAGGTTTTTATTCCAAGTCTTTCTGAGTACTTTATGGCAAGCTTGATATTCTTTAGATGAAGTTCTTTGACATTGTCGCTTAAGCTCAGAAAATCTGCTGTATATGGAAGATGACACTGATGATAGTTGAGCTTGTACTTTTCCTTGAGAGATAAAAGCTCAAGGATATATGGTTCAGCGCTATCTTCTTCCTTAAGAAGAGAGACAGGGTTCATCATTTCGCAGAAGTTGAGGTCAAGATCTTTATAGCCGCCTTCTGCAAGCAGTGGAATGATTTCGTTCATCTTTCTTCTGCCTCCATTTCTGTAGAGGCAGAGAAGATTTGTATTAGTTGATATTCTGTTCTGCATAGCTATCAAGGGCGTCTTCAATGACGCCAACCATCTCATTTATAGCATCGTCGATATTCATATTCTCAGCTGTTACTTTCTGAATATTTGCCTGGAATGAGTAGTAAATCTGGTAGGCTGAAGGAAGCCATACGTTTGTCAAAAGAGGGTTGGATGACATTGCGTATTCTGGGGCAATGTTGAAAAGAGGATTCTCTTCAATAAAGGAGAGATATTCCTCGCTTTCGTAGGTTCCCTTGTTTATAGGGAAGTAGCCTGTAGCTTCTGCCCAGAATCTCTGAACTTCTGCGGATGTGAGATATTCGAGAACCGCAACAGTATTGTCGTGGTCATTGAATGCAAATAGTCCACCACCACCAATTGCTGTACCTCCTGTTGCATTCTCATTTACCATTGGTACAGGAGCAACACCAACCTCAAACGCTCCATCTACTGAGGAGATGACAGTTGTAAGATTTGATGATGAGGCAAGCATTGAAGCAGTTCTTCCGCTAGCAAACTCTGTAGATACTCCAGATGTGATGTTTCCAACATATCCTGTGTCGTAGAGAGCCTTCCACTTTGTTAGGAATTCTTTGTATGTTCCTTCCTTTCCAAATAGCACTTCTGTAGGTGTGCCAGTATGGCCATTTTTGTTGTCTACAATGTAGCTGAGACCATTCTGGGAACCAATGAAAGTTGTAAGCTCGTATGTTGTAGGAACACCAGCAAAAGCATATCTTGTGACGCTGTCTCCGCTCTTCTGTCCGAGCATAGGAGCTATCGCAGCAAACTCCTCCAATGTCTTTGGAACAGATAGAGAAAGTGAGTCAAACAATGTCTTATTGTAATAGAAAAGTAGTGAAGATGCATTGAATGGTAGTGCTAGAAGCCCCTTTTCTGATCTATATGCACTGAGAGCAGAGTCTAAGAATGCATCTGTGGAAATTGGTAAATCGGATGCAAGTGCAAGATACTCAGAGTAGTTCATATCTATTGCGGCGGTAGCATCCATCTGCGCAATATCTGGAAGACTATCTTCATCTGAAGCCTTCACTTTAGTAAGGACATCATTTGCTTTTCCCTGGTAAATGGCATCAATTTCAATGCCATATTCCTTTCCGATTCCATTGTTGAATGACTCAACGATTTTATCGAAGGCCTCACCTGTTACACCTGTATTGCAGTGCCAAACTACGATGGTCTTTTTCTCATTATCTTCTTTTTGTCCATTGGCAAAAAGGGATAGAGCTGCCATTAAAAGAATGGCGATGATAGATAATGTCTTCTTCATGTTTCCTCCTATCATTCAGATAACCCTCCTTTGAGGAGCGCTTCATTTATCTTCTTTCTTCCAAGTGCCAAGAGCACAAGGAACGGAGTTGTCACAATTACTATTGATGCAGCCTCAGCTCCAAGTTTGCCTTCTTCCCGGAATCCCATCATTGAAAGGGCAATCTGGATTGTACGTGCCTTTGGCCTGTTAGTTACCAACAAAGGCCAAAGATAGCTGTTGAATGCTGTTACAGCACTCTGAAGGATAATTGTTATTACAATGCTCTGAGTGAGCGGGATGAGAATTCTGAATATATAACTTATGTCTTTTGCTCCATCTATTCTTCCCGCATCATAGTAGTCTCTGCTTAGGGATGAGAATGCTGAATATAAAAGGATGAGCTGTGATGCAGAGAATAGGCCTGGCAAGACGATTGCTGCGTATGTGTCAATCAAACCCAGGGATGCGACTGTTGAGTAGTTCTGGTAGATAAGTGCATCTTGTGGAACGAAGAGTGTTGCAAGCAAGATGATCAAAAGAGGCTTCTTGCCTGTAAATTCCAGATGTGAGAATGCAAAGGCAGCCATGATTACAATCATAGTTCTTCCGAATGCTGTGAGGAGCGATGTTGCAATTGAATTGACCAGATAGTTTGAGAAGTATCTCTGTCCAAATGCAATTCTATAGTTGTCAAAGGAGAACTTCGAAGGAAGGAATCTGGAGACTTCTGCCCTGTAGTCAGCTGGTGAGAAGAATGATGTTGAAACCATGTAGAATACAGGGAATGCAATTGCAATCAGAAGCAATGTCAAAAGAAGGAGTCTAAGTACGTTTTTCATTTCCGCTCCTCCTTCTTGAATAGATCGCCATACTAAGAATAAAGATTAAAGTCATCAATACAGAAAGCGTATTCTGCACAGCTCTGTTTCCGCTCTTGAAGGCTTCTATGTAGTAGTAGAACATTATTGTTTCTGTTGATCTGAAAGGGCCTCCCTCTGTGAGGATAATCACAGGGGAAGAAATCATAATGGCATCCTTCAATGCCAAGAAGATGGTAGCAGAGAGCATTCTCTTTATCAGTGGAAGTTCAATTGAGAAGTATATCTTCCTATCATCGGCGCCATCGATTTTTGCTGCATCTATGATGTTTTTGTCTGTGCTTCTGAAGGCTGAGGTCAAGAGAAGGTAATCAAGGCCGAAGTCTAGGAAAACTCCCAAAAACACAAGAACAAACATTGCTGGAACCTTATCAGATAACCAGTTTATCTCTGATGAGAAGATTCTATTTATGATGGAAATCCTACCTCTGAACATCTCCTTGAAAATCAGCGCATATGCAGATAGCGAGATTACGATAGGTGAAGCAAATATGAATTCAGCAATGGCCGTTCCCTTGCGCTTTTTTCTTGTAAGAGTTGCAGCAAGAAGTGTAAGTACAGTATTCAGTGGAACGAAGAAAATGATGAACTTAATGGTATTGAGTGCGGCATTTCTGAAGCCTGAATCTGAGAAAAGCTTTGTATAGTTTTTAAATCCAGCAAAGCCAAGAATTTTACCGCTTTGGCTGATTGTCAAAAAGGATGATGCAAAAGCCTTCATCAATGGATAGAAAAGAAATGTGGCTGCAAGAGCCAATGATGGAAGCAGAAAGAGATAGGCTTTCATGTTTTCTTTTCTTTTCATGTAAGTTAATGTAAGCATTTTTATGTATTTTTTCAAGAAAAAAATGAGTTAAATCTTTGTAATATAAGGATATGTCTAACATATTGAAAACTAACGTAAGGTTTTGTAATGTTAGTTTTACATTCTTTTTACTTAGTATGAAAAGAAATATTTGGTGGTAAATCCAAAATATTTCATATTCAGCTATTTAGCTTTATAATCAATAATAGTGTTAAGAAAACAGAATGGAGGGACTATGAAACCAACATTATTGGTAATGGCTGCAGGAATGGGTTCTAGATACGGTGGCGTCAAGCAGATTGATGCTGTAGGTCTCAATGGAGAGACTCTTCTTGATTTCGGTGTTTACGATGCACAGAAGAATGGATATGGCAAGGTTGTATTCATCATCAGAAAAGACATTGAAAAAGACTTCAGAGAACGCCTTTTCGATAGAATTGCCAAGAATATGGATGCAGAGTATGTCTTCCAGTCTTTGGATATGCTTGTAACAGATGAAGAGCGCAAGCTTGCTGCTGACAGAGCAAAGCCATGGGGTACAATCCATGCTGTTCTCTGCGCAGAGAAGGCTATCAAGACTCCATTTACAGTTGTCAATGCAGACGACTACTATGGTAGATCTGCTTATGAGACAATGAATGCTTACCTTTCAAAGCTCAGCAACGATGACACAACACACTCAATGGTAGGTTTCAAGCTTGAAAATACAATGTCTGACTCTGGCTCTGTTTCAAGAGGTATTTGTGTAGTAGACAAGGACAACAACCTCGTATCAATGGAAGAAAACCTCAAGATTCTTTGGAGAGGCGATAAGATTGTTTCTCTCAAGGAAGATGGTGAAGTGTTCCTTCCAAGAGATGCCGTTTGCTCAATGAACTTCTTCGGATTCACTCCTAAGGCATTCGAAAGCTTCAATCGCTATTGGGATGAGTTCAAGAGAGCTTCAATAACAGAGCCAAAGAAGGAATGTCTTCTCCCTAGTGGTGCATCTGATATGGTTGTTAAGAATGAAGGCAGCATTAAGGTTCTTACAAGCAACGATAGATGGTTTGGAATGACATATCCAGAAGATAAGCCAGCAGTAGTTGCAGAGCTCAGAAAGATGATTGAATCTGGATATTATCCAGAAAAGCTCTGGGATAAGGAATAACGATATAAGGGATGCTCGCGCATCCCTTTTTTAGTTTCAGTTAGGAAGGAATTCCTGTACCATTTCAATTCTTTTCCTTACCATATTCCCAAAGGCTTCTCTATCTATAAATGGATTTTTATCTCCATCTTCATATCTGCCAGCCTTATCCATAATTGGAAATTGTGCAGGGTGAGAAGGAAGTGGTATATCAACAATTTCTCCGATGAGAGATTCCATTGACTTTAGATAGCTGACGCTAAGGTCTCTTGGCCAAGCTGGATACTTTTCAAAAAAGTCTTGTCTCATTGTGTTGAAGCCAAGACCACCATGCATTGCACATCTGTATTTTGTGCCATCGAAGTCATAGTCGTAGATGAAGAATGATGTAGTGCCTGGTGTATGCCCAGCTGTTAGCTTTGTCTCAATTTCTATATCGCCAAAGTTGAGTGGAGTAGAATCTGAATAGAAATAATCGACAGTGAAATCTAGGCAATTTACATTACCTAAGCTTACCCATTCTGGGTGTTCCTTCATCATTTTGTAATCAATCTGGGACATGTAAACTTTTGCACCTGTATATTCCTGTACCAGCCTAGTGCCACCACAGTGGTCTACGTGTCCATGGGAGATCAGCAGATGCTTGATGTCCTTAGGGTTGAAGCCAAGCTTTCTAATGCTTTCAAAGAGCATATGAACTGTTTCTGAAAAGCCTTGATCGATCAAAATGAGACCATCTGATGATTCAATCAGATAGCTACCAACATAAGAATTGCCTACGTAGTAGATATGAGGGGCAACTTGGAATGGATCAACCTCCATTTTCCAAGGTTCATTGATGAAAAAGTTATCAAATACCATCTTATTTGATTTCAAGTACAGGGTAGTCCTGACCTTCTACTGCTGACTTGAGAATTTCATTGTCTACGCTCTTTGAGAGAGTGAGAATCGCAGTTCCAGCCTCAAAGCTTACTACTGCTTCCTCAACGCCTTCGATAGCCTCTAAAGTCTTTTTTACCCTTGCTTCACAATGCTTGCACATCATTCCTTCTATCATCATGGTCTTTGTCATTTCTTTATTCTCCTTTTTTTTATGAATATATTTAATGTCATGCTTGCTGCTTCTGATATCAACGATGTTGAGTCTCAGTGCGTTTGATATCACGAAGAAGCTCGATACGCTCATGGCTAAGGCCCCGAACATTGGGTTCATCTTCCACCCGAAAATAGATATGAAGGCTCCTGCCGCAAGAGGGATTCCAATGATATTGTATCCAAACGCCCAGAAGAGATTTTCATAGATATTCAAGAGGGTTCTTCTGCTAAGTCTTACCAAAGCAGGGATATCGATAAGGCTGCTCTTCATCAGGACTATGTCTGCCGCATCGATTGCAATGTCTGTTCCAGCAGAGATTGCAACACCAATATCTGCCCTTGTAAGAGCTGGAGCATCATTGATTCCATCTCCTACCATCATGACCTTTCCTTCCTTTTTGAGCTTTCTTATTATGCTCTCTTTTCCATCAGGAAGAACCTCTGCAAATACTTCATCAACACCAGCTTCAGCTGCAATGGACGATGCTGTGTTCTTGTTATCACCTGTTATCATGACAGCCTTGATGCCCATTTTCTTAAGTTCTGATATAGCTTTAGAAGAGTCTTCCTTTATTGGATCTGCAACTGAAATGATTCCTATAAACTCACCATCATAGGCAAAGAAGAGAGTTGTCTCACCTTTTGAGGATAGCTTCTCAGAGAGGTCCTTAGCACTCTCTGGAATAGTTGCAGCTTGCTGGATAAATGCCAGATTGCCGCCTCTTATTTCCTTGCCATCGATAAGACCAGAAAGTCCCTTTCCCGTTGTAGATTTAAAGCTCTCGATAGGTAGTAGAGCAGATTCTCTCTCCCCAAACTTTTTGAGAATTGCCTTTGAGAGAGGATGCTCGCTCCTTGTTTCTACAGAAGCTGCGAAAACTAGCAGTTTATCTTCGCTCCAGGAAGAGAAAGGGTATATGCCCTTTACAACAGGGCATCCTTCTGTGATTGTTCCTGTCTTATCAAAAGCAATGATCTCAACCCTTCCAGCTTCCTCAAGACTCTCTGCTGTCTTGAATAGGATTCCATTTCTCGCACCCTTTCCATTGGCTACCATTATTGCTACTGGAGTTGCCAATCCGAGAGCACATGGACAAGATATTACGAGAACCGAAATCCCTCTTTGGAGAGCAAAGCCAAAGCTCTCGCCAAGAGCCATCCAGATAATGATTGTAACAACAGCAATTGAGATAACTACAGGAACAAAGACTCCAGATACTTTGTCTGCAATCTTTGCAATTGGAGCTTTTGTTGCTGATGCATCAGACACGAGCTTGATGATTTGAGAAAGGGTAGTGTCTTCACCAACTCTTGTTGCCTTGCACTCGAGGTAGCCTGACTGATTGATTGTGGCAGAAGAGACCTTGTCGCCTTCCTTCTTATCTACAGGTAGGCTCTCTCCTGTCAGGGCAGATTCATTGACTGCACTTTCACCTTTGATTACGACTCCATCAACAGGAATGCTCTCACCAGGGCGAACTATGAAGATATCTCCAATAGATACATCACTGATATCGACCTCAATCTCTTTTCCAGCTTTTATGATTGTAGCCTTCTGAGGAGCAAGCTTGATTAAGCTCTTGAGTGCGTCTGTAGTCTTGCCCTTGGATTTTGCCTCAAGAAGCTTTCCTATAGTAATCAGGGCAAGAATCATGGCTGCTGACTCAAAGTAGAGGTCATGCAGGTATTCCATCTGCCTTTCAGGATTGATTGTCATCACAATTAGGATTGCAAATGAGTAAATGAATGATGCAGCAGATCCCAGGGATACTAAAGTATCCATGTTGGGAGATTTATGAAGCAAGCCCTTAGTTCCATTGATGAAGAATTTCTGGTTGATTGTCATGACAATAGCAGCAAGGAACATCTGTATTATTCCAATTGCCATAGCATTGCCATTCAATGCCTTTGGGAGTGGCAACGATAGCATCATATGCCCCATAGAGAAGTACATCAGTACAATCAAAAAGAGTAGTGATGATATTAGCCTTCGAACAAGAACAGGGCTTTCCCTGTCTTCGAGTGAGTCTTCTTTTTTGCTTGTTTTGTCACTGCCTTTGAGTGATGCACCATAGCCTGCATCCACAACAGCCTTTATGATAGCACTATCTGATGCACTTCCCTGAACTCCCATTGAATTTGTAAGAAGGCTGACTGAGCATGATGATACGCCTTCAAGCGATGAAACTGCCTTCTCTACACGAGAAGAACAAGCTGCGCAGCTCATTCCTGTTACATCAAACTGCCTTATGCTCATTTTGTCACCTGCTTGATTAGTGCATAGATCTCCTCAGAAGAGGACATGTCGTTGTTTTGAATGTCTCTTGCTACACAGCCCATGATGTGCTTTGCCAAAAGCTCTCTATTAAAGCTGCTGAGTGCAGCGCTAGCAGCAGAAATTTGGGTGATGATATCTGTGCAGTAGGCATCCTCCTCAAGCATCTTCTTGATGCCTCTGATTTGCCCTTCTATTCTACTCAGCCTATCTGTCATCTTCTTTATTTCTTCAGGTGTTCTGACAGTCTTTTTCTTAGTTTCCAAAATTGGTTCCTTTATACTCCCTGGGGTATATTATAAAGATAATTTCCAACCTATTTGGATGTCAAGTTTTCATTTTGTTGTGACGTCAGAACTTTCTGCGACTTCACTGATGTTCTTATAGCCTTCACCTAGAACATGGACAGTCTCTTGGATGATCAAGAATGCCTTGGAATCGATTGCTTTTACTGCCCTTGTGAGTCTTGGAATATCTTTGTTTGGAACAACGGTCATAAGCATTAGCTTGCTTTTCTTGGTGAAAAGGCCTGTTGCATCGAGAATTGTTCCTGATCTATCCATTTCATTAATGATAAAGTCGCCTATGCTTTTAAGCTCATCAGATATTATGTATACAGTCTTTGCATAGCCTGTTCCGAGAGCCATGATGAATTTATCGATAACCACAGAGACTATGAATGAGATGATAATCGAATAGAGAGCACTTTCAATGCCAAAGATGAAGGCAGAGAAGATGATGATGATTCCATCGATTACCATCAAGGACGTACCAAGAGGAATTTTCGTATATTTTGCGAGAATTTGGGCAATGATATCTGTTCCGCCAGTATTGGCTCCTGAACGCATTACAATCCCCATGCCCAATCCAGATATGACTCCACCATATAGGGCTGAAAGCCAGAATGACATGTCTTTTGAGTAATCCAATATTCCTTGGTATCCAAATATTGAGTCCCAAAACATTGTGAATACAGATAGAAGGATAGTTCCTACAAGAGTCTTAACTCCATACATCTTTCCAAAAATCAGGATTCCGACAATATAGATTGGAATAGACAGCGTAAGCATAGTCAGACCAAGGTCTATGCCCGAAATATGGTAGACGATGGTTGCTACACCAGACACACCGCCTGGTGCCAAATAAGCAGGATTGAAGAAGACAGCAATTGCGAAGGATGTGATTAAGCATCCCAGGATAATATCGAAGTAGTCTAGGATGACTCTATTCTTCTTTGTCATAGTTTTGAAGGAAGCTCCTCTGGCTCCATTGCCAGTAGATCAAGAATTTCATCCACAACATCTGAACTCTTGAGGATGTTTCTTGCTTCAGGGGAGAGAAAACCTAAATCCACGCAGTTATCCATCTGTGCAATGAATGAATTCCAGAAGCCATTGCTATTTAAAAGTGCTATGTTCTTGTCATGGTAGCCAAACTGTCTCCATGTGTAAATTTCTGTGATTTCCTCAATAGTTCCAATTCCACCAGGCAATGCTATGAATCCGTCAGAAAGAGAGTACATAGTATTCTTTCTTTCATGCATATCCTTGACGATTCTGAGCTCGGTATGTGCTGAGTTGTCTGTTACCTGAGGTACGTTCATCGCCTCTGGAAGAACGCCGATTACCTCTCCGCCATTATCATAGACAGCATGGGCCAAGATTCCCATGATGCCCTTATTTCCGCCACCATAAACCAAGCCAATTCCACGTTTTGCCATTTCGATGCCAAGCTTTTTTGCATCTGTGGTAAACTGTTCATCTGTTCCTAATGAGGAACCGCAAAACACTGCAACTCTTTTCAAACTTTTCATACGTAAATGATACATTAGAGAGGAATAAAAGAAAATTAGATTTTGGCTATTGGATTGGATACTATTTGTTGTAACCTTTCAAATTTGTATTTATGATAAACATACTAGGCTATGATAAATCGGAGAATGAAGATGAAAAGAACAAGAATCTTAATGGCACTTGCGGTGCTTTTAATGCTTATGAGCCCATTGATGGCTGTTCAGCTGATGAATGTAACATGGCAGTGGGAGAATAATGACCCAGAAGTAATTCAGTATCGCTATCAGCTGGAGAATCAGGATTCTGATGCTTGGACAGTTGTTGATGCTTCAGTTCTTAGCTATCAGGCAAATGGACTCGATCCATACAAGGACTATACTCTCTATCTCCAGAGCACCTACGATGGTGAAAATTGGTCAGAAGCAGCAGCTTCAACAGCACTGGCAATGCTCTCTGAAATTCCAGTAGTGGAGGAACCTGTTGTTGTAGAATCAATTCTTGTTGAGGAGACTCCTGTTGAAGAGCCAGCTGTTATCGAAGAAGTTGCTCCAATTGAAGATGCTGTTGTAGAAGTAGCTCCAGTTGAAGACGTTGTAATAGAAGAAGTCGCACCAATCGAAGAAGCAGCTCCTGCAGAAGAGATTGTTGCAGAAGTTCCAGCAGTTGATGAAGAGCCTGCAATTGAACCTGTAGCAGAGGAAGTACCAGCAGAAGCAAAGAAGAACAGCTTTAAGTTCAACCTTCTTTTCAAGGGTGGCGTAGCTGCAG
>JAGBWX010000116.1 GCA_017629575.1 Spirochaetales bacterium
ATGGAATATAAATCTTCCCTGTCCTTTCTGGAGAAAAACAGGAAGAGTTGTTTCTGGGCCCTCATAGATTGCGCCAAGTGGATATTTGTTTCCATTGAGCTTTTGGAAGGCTCTCATTGCAATAGGATGGAATGAAGAAACAATGATTTTATCCTGTAGCTCTGGGTGCTTGTTGAGACACTTTGTGAGAGTTCTAATTAACTCTTTGTCTACGCTATATTCTGATTTGATCTCAATGTCGTAGTAGATGTTTCCCATAGCACTGAACACCTCTTCCAGTGTAGGAATTTGATGGCTTATCTCCTTGATTTCCTTGACTGTCATCTCAGAAATACGTCTGTCAGGACCAAAGACTCTCTTTGTTGTTGGGTCATGGATGACTATTAACTCTCCATCAATAGAGAGATGAACATCAAGCTCAATGCCATCCGCGCCTTCATCAATAGCTCTTTTGAAGGAGCTTATGGTGTTCTCTACTTCTCTGTTGAGGGAGCCTCTATGACCGAGTACAAGAACTTTCTCGCCGTCTTTTCTATCTCTTACTTGCATCCAATAATTCCTTTATTTCATATGGCCAGAGGCTTTCATCTGGAGTTTCTAATACAAGTGGAATGCCATCGACTTCTTTTCTTTTGACTATTTCCAGAAATGCTTCCTTTCCAATCAAGCCCTTTCCGATACTGTCATGCCTATCCTTATTTGAGGCAAGAGGGACTTTGCTGTCATTGAGGTGCATTCCATAAAGCTTTTCCTTTCCAAACCTGGAGAAGAAGGCATCAAGGACGCCATTTGGATCTGTCTTGATATCGTAGCCAGCTCCGAATAGATGTGCTGTATCTAGCGTAAATCCAAGTCTATCCTTGTTTTTTACAAACTCTAGAATGCATTCAAGCTCTTCAAATGATGAGCCTATGATAGTTCCTGCTCCTACAGTGTTTTCAACTGCTACCTTAAATTGTGGATACATGTCCAAAACATCATCAAGCATCTTCGCAGAACGCTTGATTCCTTCCATCCTATCGCCTTCCTTATATGCTCCAGGATGTATGTTTATTACACCAAGTCCCAGCAGTTGGCATCTCTTTGCCTCATCTAAAAAGAGATTAAGACTTTTCTCCCTAAGCTCCTCATCTGGAGTTGCTGGATTGATCAGATATCCAGCATGTGGAAGTACAGCTTCCGGCTTTATTCCTAGCTTTGAAAGATTTCTCTTAAACTCTAAGGCTTCAGATTCTTCCATAGGCTTGGCTTTCCATTGCCTTTGATTTTTAGTAAATATAGCAAAACCTGTAGCACCCAATTCCACAGCTCTCTCAGGAGAGAGAGAAACCGATCCCGCTACAGATACATGAGGTCCAATATATAACATACTTCAATGCTAATAGTTCATCGGTCTTTCGTCAAAAGGGATATTCTAGGCTTTTGGCATTGATGATGTATCTTTTTTTGTTAGCATCTATTGTTTATAATCTTTGTATGATTAGAGATTATAATGTCGGCGAACTCATAAATGGATTTGTTGTACTTAGGAAGGATGATCTTCCTGACTATTCAAGCACAGGCTATACATTGAAGCATGAGAAGACTGGATTCGAGATATTCTTCATGAAGAATAGCGATAGAGAGTGCTTCTTCACATATACAGTCTACACACCACCTGTAAATAGCACAGGCGTATTTCATATTTTAGAGCATACCCTTCTTACTGGAAGCAAAAAGTATCCAGTTAGAGACCCATTCATGATGATGGTGAGAAATAGCTGCAACACATTTCTCAATGCAATGACAGGTCCAGATAGAACCTACTATCCAGCGGCTAGCCCAGTAAAGAAAGACTTTGACAATATATTCAATGTATACACAGATGCTGTGTTCGATCCTTTATTGAGGAAAGAGTCTTTCATGCAAGAGGGAATAAGATTCTCAAGCGAGGGAGAGCTTCACTTTGAGGGCGTTGTATTCTCTGAGATGCAGGGTGACATCTCTCAGCATGAATCTGTTGTCGCATC
>JAGBWX010000117.1 GCA_017629575.1 Spirochaetales bacterium
ACCGAAATTCGTCCTCTGCCCGGCGGTATCACACTCAGAGCATACTGCCACCCCTAAAGGAGCAGAAAATCCAAGTGTTTCATCAAGTCCATAGCTCTTCTGGCAGCTAGGACATGCAACATAGTCTCCAGATAATCCAGATAGACTGAGGAAACTGAGGATGAACACGGCAATCACTCTATCCGTGACTTCGCTCTCAAGAGCGTCCATAGCCTCTGCAAATAGTTTATAGACAGCTGCATCATGAGTCTTTCCCTTTATTACCAACTCAGAAAAAAGAGAGGCTGCCACAGTAGATTCCAAGCTTTCGCTCACTCCATCGTGAGTGGATATTACATCTATATCCTTGAGTGAAATCTTGCCGCCCTCGCCCTTTTGATATAGAGAGAAGACACCTTCTGTGTACAATGGGGCCTTAACGGACTTAACGCTCTTTCTAGCACCATAGACATAGACATCAAAAAGCCCCTTATCAGGAGAAAGCAGAGTAATCAGCCTATCATTTTCCCTGACCTTCATTGTCCTTACGACAATTGCAAGGCATTTTGAGTCTCTATCCATAGCAAAAGACTATGAAATAGAGAAAGGATAGTCAACAAACGAAGAAAAAATGGTAACATTTGATTATGAAGAAAATTCTTGCATTCGCACTGCTCTTATTATCTTTGCTGCCAATCTTTTCTGTCTCTATAGCAGGAAGGGACTCCATTGCAATTAGGGAGGACCTTTTCTATAGCGAGAAAGAGCTTAATAAGTTCGGCATGGATAAAAAGGCAACAGGAAGTGCCAAAGACTACATTGAAGAGTGCGAGGTATATCTTCTTACCGGAGGGCCTGGAAGCATCGTATGGGAAAACTTCGGACACTCCAGCTTCATTGTAGAGCATCCAGGTGGCGAATTCATTGCCTATGACTATGGAATCTTTGCCTTTGATGACGATTTTTTCAAAAACTTTGCCCTTGGCAGATTGTATTACGAGGCTTGGGAGACTTGGGCAGATTATAGAGTGGAATCATTCATCGAGGACGATAGAACAGTGTCTGTTCTTCCGCTGGATTTGGATGTGGACCAGAAGTACTCTCTCATAACCTTTTTGGAGTACAACACAAGACCCGAGAACTCTGTATACCTCTACGACTACTACTATGACAACTGTGCAACTAGACTCCGCGACAGCTACAACGCCATAACAGGCGGCGAGTTTAGAAAATGGGCAGAAAGCATCATTGTAGATGAGACCCTCAGGAACTATTCTCAGCGTTATCTATCTAGATCGACTTTCCCAGTGTGCTTTGCAATCAACTATCTTTTGGGACCATCTGTAGACAAGGAGATTACTCTTTGGGAAGCCATGTTCCTACCTGAAGTCTTAGAAGCTGCAATCAGGGAGTATCAAGGAAATGAGAGCACAGTCTACTATGAAACAATAGGGAGAAAGGACACACCTGCTAAATATGGATTTCTGGCAAGAACCTTGGCTATGGGTGCCATTGCAGCAATATTGATTCAGCTCTCACATTCAAACAGAAAGTGGATAAGAAAGATTTCAGATAGCTTTGCAATCGTAGTCTATCTAATCCTCACTTTGATGACTTTGGTCCTCGCCTTCCTTATGACATCATCAATCCACTTTGTTACATACTTCAATCTGAACGTCCTGATCACATTGCCATCTGTGGCAATGCTTTATCTCCACATACGGGCACTCTTTGATGAGAATAGATTTAGACCTGCAATAAAGAAATTTGCAGGCATTTCATTTCGCATCACTCTGATTGTCTTTGCCATAAAGGCTGTATTCTCATTCATAGCCATCCAGGATTGTCTTGCCTACTTTACCTTCATGCTTATGCTTTACATGGCAGAAATATATGAAATAAAAGGCACTAGCAAAGGAAATTAAGGCTAAGGATATTGTTTTACTCTCAAAACTCCGTCAAAATGAAAGGTAGCCATTTTCCGGGCTATTTATATATTAGGTACAAATATGAGCGAAAATAATAAATATAACGAAAAAAGACTTCCGGTGCTTCCTCTTCTAGAGAAGCCCCTTTTTCCTGAGACCTTCACAACCCTCATGATTGGAAGGCCTGAGGATGTACAGGTAATGAACACAATCATAGCTGCAGACGGCTATTTTGTTGCGCTTTACCAAAAGGCAGGAAATCCTCCTCAGTTCAGCTCTGTAGGCACACTCTCCAAGGTATCGAAGTTCATCAGGCTCCCTAACAACTGCCTTCATGTCTTCATTTCCACAATCAAGAGAGTAAAGACCATGGGCTTCGAACTCTCAGAGAAGGCCATCTATACTTCTGTTGAGGATTACACAGACCTGATTACAAATGAGAAGACAATCACTCCTTATGCAAAGGTTCTCAAGGAGACTGCATCAAATCTATCTCAGAACTCAAATATCTTCGCTTTTGCAGCAGATATCAACATAACCAATATCGATGATCCATCACTTCTCTCCTTCTATACAGCAGCGGCATTGGCTTCTGCAAAGGGCCCATTTTTGCAGGATATTCTGGAAACAAGAAGCCCAAGGCTGAGAATTGAGAAGATTCTCTCCTTCGTATCTGCAGAGAAGGAAGTTCTTGATAAAGAAAATCTCATCAAGACAGAAATCTTTGACAACATCAAAAACAGAAACAAGGAGATGGTTCTCCGCGAGCAGATCAGAGTTCTCTCTAACGAGCTCAACCAGCTCACAGGCCAGGCAAATGGTGGTCAGGGATCTGCTCAGATTCCAATGGGGCTCATGAAGGCTGGAGACCTCTTCCAAAGAGTTCAGGAGAAGGTCCTTCCTCAAAAATATAGAGAAGTTGTAGAAAGAGAGATGGAGAAGCTCGGAACTCTGGAGACAATGAACCCAGAGTACATGCTTACAAAGCAGTACATCGAGAATATCCTTGCACTCCCATTCTCATTCAAGGATCAGGCTCCTAACTACTCCATTTCCAAAGTAAAGGAACAGCTCGATAAAGACCACTATGGAATGAAGGAAGTAAAGGAGAGAATCCTCGAATTCCTTGCATCCAGATTAAAGGCAAAGACTTCTAAGGGTGCAATCATCTGCCTAGCAGGCCCTCCTGGAGTTGGTAAGACATCGGTTGGACACTCAATTGCAACAGCCCTTGGAAGGAAATTCTATCGCTTCTCTGTTGGCGGCATGAGAGATGAGTCTGAAATCAAGGGTCATAGAAGAACCTATGTAGGTGCTATGCCTGGCAAAATCATACAGGGCATGAAGACAACTGGTGTTGTAGACCCAGTATTCCTCATCGACGAAATCGATAAGATGGGCGAAAGCATTCATGGAGACCCAGCATCTGCACTTCTTGAGGTACTCGATCCAGAGCAGAACTCAAACTACCAGGATTTCTACATTGATCTTCCATACGATCTTTCTAAGGTTCTCTTCATCGTTACAGCCAACGATATTTCAAGAATCCCAGAGCCACTTTTGGATAGAATGGAAATCATTGAACTCAGCGGCTACACTCCAAATGAGAAGCTCAATATCGGAACTAAGTATCTTGTACCAAGACTTCTCAAGAAGAATGGCATGGACAAGAACGAAATTAAGTTCAACAAGAAGGCGCTCTCCATCATTGCAGAGGAGTACGCTAGAGAAGCTGGCGTAAGAAACTTCGAGAAGCTTATCGATAAGATCATGAGAAAGGTTGCTCTCAACATCCTTGAAGCCAAGGAAGAGCTAGAGCTCCCAATTCTCATCAAAAAAGACAATGTCGAAAAGTATCTTGGAAAGCCAATCTTCCCTGCAGATGATATTGTGAAGGCAGACAAGCCTGGCACAGCACTTGGCCTTGCATGGACAAGCATGGGCGGAGACGTTCTCTTGATTGAGGCAGAGGCGTTGCCATTCAAGGGCGAGCTTAAGGTAACTGGACAGCTTGGAGACGTCATGAAGGAATCTGTATCAATTGCATGGTCTACCCTCAGAAGAGAGGCCTATGAAAGAGGCCTTGAGCCTAGCTTCTTCGAAAGCCAGTCTGTACACATCCACATTCCAGAGGGTGCGGTACCTAAGGATGGTCCATCTGCGGGCATCACGCTCTTTACAGCTCTTTGGTCAATGCTCAGAGATACTCCTCCTAAAGCTGCATTGGCAATGACTGGCGAGCTTACGCTCACAGGCAAGGTCATGCCAATTGGCGGACTGAAGGAGAAGATTCTTGCAGCAAGAAGAAATGGAGTCAAGACAATCATCATTCCAGAGAGAAACAAGAGAGACCTCGACAAACTGGATGATGAGGTAAAGGGTGATGTAGTATTCCACCTTGCTTCAGATATCCAGCAGGTGATTGAGATTGCATTCCCTGAAGAGACTCTGAAGAGACTCAGCAAAACAGAACTTGAAAAACTAGACAAAGAAAGAAAAGAAAAGGCAGAAGAGGAAAAAGAGAAAGAGAACCTCTCCAGAGCAAAGGCCTTTGAAAGGATTTTAAATTGGCAATAGAACTACTCGCCCCTGCGGGCAACTATGAAAAGCTTGTAACAGCATTCAACTATGGCGCTGATGCAGCATACATGGGTCTTACAAACTTCTCTCTTAGAGCCAATGCTGGCAACTTCACAGAGAAGGATATTGAGAATGTAATTGCTCTCAAGAAAGAGACTGGAAAGAAGCTTTACTGCACAATGAACATCGTCTTCAAGGAAGGACAGATTGAGAAGCTCCATACCATGAAGGACGAGATTGCAGCATGGCCATTCGATGCCTATATCGTATCAGATATCGGAGCTGTGCCATTTTTCAGAAAGAACTTCCCTGAAAAGGAGATTCATCTCTCTACTCAGGCAAGCTGCATCAACTCAGAAGCAGCAAAGATGTACTATGACATGGGCTTCAAGAGAGTAATCCTCGGCAGAGAGGCTACACTCGATGACATCAAGAGAATCAAGGATAAGGTTCCAGAGCTCGAGCTCGAGGCATTCGTACATGGAGCTATGTGCATGGCCTATTCAGGCAGATGCATTCTATCTGCACATCTCTCAGGCAGAAGCGGCAACCAGGGTGACTGCTCCCATACATGCCGCTGGAACTATAAGATGCACTATGCAATCGAGGAAGAAGAGCGCCCAGGCCTCTACTATCCAATTGAGGAGCAGGATGGCTATACAACAATCCTTTCATCTAAAGACCTCTGCATGATTGACCATGTTAAGGAACTTGAAGATGCAGGACTCAGCTCACTCAAGATCGAAGGCAGAATGAAGTCCATCTACTATGTTGCTGTTGTTACAAGGGCATATAGAAAGGCTCTCGACAGAGACCCTGAGATGGATAAGTTCAAGAGAGACCTCTTTGACGTATCTCACAGAGAATATACAACAGGATTCTTCTTCTCAAAGGGACCTGTTGAAGGTGGCGATGACGTATCTAGACCAACTAGCTATGGATATGAAAGAAACTACACCTTCCTCGGCTCAATCGGAGAGAAGACTGGTGAAAATACATATCGTCTCAACTGCAAGAATCAGATCAAGGCAGGACAGAATATCGAGTTCATTGGACCAGATGTACCTCTTTTGTCTGCAAGCAATTACATGCTTCTTGACAAAGATGGCTTCCCACTCCTGCAGATCGATCATGGAAAAGAAGGCTATATAAAAACTGACGTTCCCCTCAAGTCTGGCTATATTATGCGTAGAGAACAGACTGAGGAGAAATACGTTTGATAAAAAGAAAGTTTTTTGCGCTAACATCACTGATCACGGCATTATGCCTACCACTATTTGCATACACAGATTCATTCAGGGCTACAACTGTAGACCCTGATTTTATTCGCCTCATCACCTTAATTAGAAACGATGAAAGCGAAAACAAAGTAATCGAGGCACACCAAGTGTATGTCTCATCTGGAATAACAGATGTTGAAAGATGCAGGGCTGAAGGACTTCTGGCACGCTTTTATAAAGACCAGAATAACAAAAATGAAGCGAATAAACATATAAGCAACATGAAGAGCTTATTCAATTCTCTAACAAATATTTCAGAGTTGGAAAAGCTCGTATGCGAGACAGAGCTTACATCTGCAGATTTCTATGTAAATAGGAATCTAGGAGTTGGCATGGACAACTCCAATCTTTCAAAGAAGCTCTACTCAAAGTATCCAGATGAAATATTCTCTGCATTCACAGAAGCATGGAGACTGATTTTTACTCCAGCAATTGCAGGAGGAAGTCCAAAGAAGGCCTTAGCCATCCTAGACCAATTGACAAAAGAATATGGCGATAAGCTTACAGATATCGATAGATATACCCTCTTATGCGCCTATGCAATTGCCTACAATGCAAGAGGCGACTACAAGAAAGCAGACTCATACTTCACTGAGGCATTTACTTATTTCAAAGGTGAAGAGTCCGTTCTAGAGGTATATAGGGAGAACCTCAAAAAGCTCTCCTAAGGAATTTGCCAATGCTGAAGGTATATTCAATATTAATTCTGGCAATTGGCATTTACGCACTCCTTACTACCCTCCTGAATATTATTTACTTCAGGAGGATTGCAAGGGTTGAGCCTCTTGCTGAAGATGGTCCTCTGGTATCTATCGTAATTCCTGCTCGCGATGAAGAGCAGAATCTTCCAAAGCTCTTGGAGTCTCTGATAAGGCAAAGCTATAAGAATATTGAAATTCTTATAATCAATGACCAAAGCTCAGATATGACTGGAGAGATAATAGAAGAGTTCTCTCTCAAAGACAGCAGGGTCAAGGGTTATAAAACAGATCCAAATCTTTGCCTTTCAAAGCATGGGAAGATGAATGCTCTCTTGCAGCTCATTCCTCATGCAAGTGGCAAATATCTATTGGCAACTGATGCAGATACCATCCATGCTGCAAACTCTGTTGCACACACTGTCGCGATGATGGAGAAGCACAATCTCGATATCATGTCAGGTTTTCCAACACAGCTAAATAGGAGTTATGCAGCTGGTACGAACATATCTGCCATGATGTTCACAAACATCATGATTCCACACTTCATACTCTATAGAATCCAGATTCCATCCTTATCGTTTGCAATTGGACAATACATCATAATGAGACGAGACGCCTACTATGATGTTGGAGGGTACGAGAGTGTTACAAACAAGATTGTGGATGATGTAGGTTTGGTCAGGCTCTTCGTTAAGAAGAAAAAGAAGTATGCATTTGTCAATCTAGCTGAAGATGTGTCATGCAATATGTATAACACCTTCAAGGATGCATTCAAGGGAATGGAAAGATCCATCGCAGGTGTATTTCCGCCTAAATATTGGATCATCATACCCCTTGCCTTGGGGATTATCATAATACTCTCAATAGCTTGGGCGTCTGTTGAGTATTTTATTCTGCATGCTTTGAAGATAGGAGATGGATATCTTCACTACCTTCTAATTGGTGGGCTGTTGTTCTGCTATGCCTGGTACTTGGGGTGCAGAAACACTAACTATAGGAGACTGATATCCATGTCATGTCCTATATCAATGACATGTATTTGCCTGATGTACATACATGGCTTATATAGGCAATTATCTGGCAAGAATTTCTTATGGAAAGGAAGAATAGTGTAAAAAACCCCTATAAAAGAGTGTTTTTAATCAATTACTCCTTGATTAGACAAGTTTTTATGGTACTATTTTTATATCTTATAAAGAAAAGGCAGGTAACTGACAAATGACAACTCACGAACAGATTATCGCTCAGTTTGAAGCTTATGTAACAGAAAGTGCAGAGTTCGAGGATAAGGGTGTTAAGGCAGCCGCTTCTAGAGCAAGAAAGGCTCTTGCAGAAATTGCAAAGCTTACAAAGGTAAGAAGAAA
>JAGBWX010000118.1 GCA_017629575.1 Spirochaetales bacterium
CGTCAGTGAAAATCTCGAGAACAAGCTTATCATAGTCGTTTATCTGACCAACTCTTGTAGGCTCGATTGAGTACTTTACTCTCTTAACTGGAGAGAAGAAAGCGTCAATTGAGATAACACCTGGTTCTTCAGAGTACTTCTCGTTAAGCTCAGAAGGAACATAACCGCGACCAAGGTCGATCTGTACTTCCATTTCAAGGTCGCAGTCTTCCATCATTGTGAAGATTACGAGGTCCTTATTAGTAACAGTTACCTGGTCTCTCTCAAAGTCTGCTCCAGTTACAACTCCTGGTCCCTTGCATGGGATTGTAAGAACTGTACCTTCACATTCCTCTGGCATGCTGATCTGTAATTTCTTAATGGCTGCGATGATATCAGAGATATCTTCTCTAACACCCTTCAGAGGTTCAAACTCTGAAGTTACCATATGTGCAACTCTCTGCTCATTATTGTTAAAAGTTGTGAAGCGAATTGCTGTTACTGCATAACCCTGGATAGAAGAAAGGAGAACTCTGCGGAGTGTGTTTCCAACAGTTGTTCCGAAACCTCTCTCAAATGGGTATGCCACAAACTTACCATAATCAGCTGTAGCTACTGTATGATCAGAGATGATTCCTGTAGGTCTCTTAAAACCCTTAAGAAGATTTTTTCTTGCCATTGTATATGGTTACTCCTATAAATTTACTGCTAAACAAGCAGTGCTGCCTGCTGGCCCGAAGCCAGCATGGCATTAAACACGGCGTGTCTTGCGTGGGCGGCAGCCGTTGTGTGGGATTGGGATTACGTCCTTAATTGATCTAACCTTGAGTCCGAGAACACCGAGGGTTCTGATTGCGCTTTCGCGACCAACGCCTGGTCCCTTAACGAAAACATTTACCTCTTTAAGGCCGAAGTCCATTGCCTTCTTTGCAGCAGTCTCACATGTTGTCTGTGCAGCATAAGGAGTGGATTTCTTAGCACCGCGGAAGCCGAGGCCACCAGCTGATGCCCATGATACTGCGTTACCAGCAAGGTCGGTAACAGTAATGATTGTATTGTTGAAGGTTGCCTGGATGTATACGTTACCTTCCAGAACAGTCTTCTTTACCTTTTTCTTTACGTTAGCCATTTCCTACCTTCCCTTATTTCTTCTTACCAGCAACAGTCTTCTTCTTGCCCTTTCTTGTTCTTGCGTTAGTCTTGGTTCTCTGACCATTAACTGGCAATCCCTTTCTGTGGCGGAGACCTCTGTAGCAACCAATGTCCATCAGTCTCTTGATGTTGAGAGCTACTTCAGTTCTAAGCTGACCTTCAATCTTGTACTCTTCTTCGATAACCTTTCTAAGAAGAGCTACTTCATCGTTAGAGAGTGTATTGATTCTAACTTCTGGATCAATATTTGTTTTCTGGCAAATATCCATAGCGGACTTGTTACCGATACCATAGATGTATGTCAGAGAGATCTTAACTGCCTTATTTGGCAAGTCAACACCTGCTATACGTGCCATTTTGGCCTCCTAATTATTTCTGCCTCTGCTTATGCTTAGGGTTCTCGCAAACGATGCGTACAACACCGCCGCGTCTAATTACTTTACACTTGTCACAAATTGGTTTGACACTTGCTCTTACTTTCATAGTTAAAGCTCCTATTAGATCTTGTTGGTCTTGCGCTTCTTGGACTTATAGTCCCTAGAGATATTATGCTGTCCGAGCTCTGCTTCCAACTGGTTAACTGTGTCAAGCTCACAACCAACCATGATGATCAATGATGTGCCGCCGAAGAGCATAGCAACATCTGCTGGGAGCTTGAAGAGGAGCTGAATCAGTGTAGGAATCAGTGCGATGAATGCGAGGAAGATAGCACCAGAGAAAGCAACTCTGTTAATAACCTTTCTGAGGTAATCTTCGAGCACTGAAACTGGCTTACCAGTTTCCTTGTTGTAGACAACATTGTGGTTCTTTGGATCCTTCTTGAATCCTGTACCGATGCCTGGGACTGTACCGCCATTTGATCTAACGTTCTCAGCGATTTCATCTGGTCTGAGTACGAGAGATGTATAGAAGTACGCAAAGCCTAAAATCAGCAGGGTGTAGATGATTAGATAAGGGGCACGCTGCGGATTTAAGAAATTTGCTACAGACTGTAGCCACTTTACATTAGAGTTATATCCTAACTGAAGTGGGAAGGAAAGAAGTGTAGATGCAAAGATTACAGGGATAACACCTGATGGGTTAATCTTAATTGGGAAGAATGTATTCTGTCCGCGATACATCTTGTTTCCAACCTGGCGGTTAGCATATAAAACTGTAATCTTTCTCTGTCCCTTTTCTTCATAGATAACGAGTGCAACTACGAAGAAGAACATGATAACAACCACGATCAGGGAGACAGGATTGATTGTGTGGTTAGCGATTCCTGTAATCATTGTATAGAATGCACTTGGGATACGTGCAACGATACCAGCGAAAATCAGGAGTGAAATACCATTACCAATACCCTTCTGAGTAATTCTCTCACCGAGCCATACCATAAGCATTGAACCAGCTGTTACGCTGATGATTGCTACTGGAATGAATAAGCCAGCAGGAATTGCGAGGGCACCAGGAATGCTATTTGCGTAAACTGATGCAGCAGCTGCCTGAAGAGCACAAACTACGATTGTACCATAGCGTGTATACTGCTGAATCTTCTTTGAGCCCTGAGGATCCTCTGCAAGTTTCTTCAAAGCTGGGATAACCACCATCAGCAACTGGATGATAATCTGTGTGCTGATGTATGGCATTACTCCCAACATACAAATAGAGAAATTTGCAAATGCACCACCAGAGAAGAAATTGAGGTATTCAGTGAAGGAGTTTGAATAGCTGCTGAAGTAGTTGAGAACTGCGCTTGGGTTAATTCCAGGAATTGGAAGATAAGCACCAATACGAGTTACAACAAGGATAGCTAATGTGTAAAGAATTTTCTTTCTTGTATCCTTCAGTCTGAATGATTCTACCAGAGTGTTTGCCATTGTAAATACCTTTTGTTAATTACTTAACTTCTCCGCCAGCAGCCTGAATCTTCTCAGCAGCAGTCTTAGAACACTTAATGCCTTCTACAACTACCTTCTTAGTGATCTCACCGTTTGAGAGGATCTTAGCAACTGTCTCATTACCCTTGATAACACCGTTTGCTCTGAGTGTTTCATCAGAAACAACGTCACCATTCTCGTATACTGCATCGATTGTTGCGAGTGATACAGCCTGGTAAGTTACCTTAAAGAGGGAATTTGAGAAACCACGTCTAGCAACACGTCTGTAGAGTGGCATCTGTCCGCCTTCGAAACCTGGGCGAACACCACCGCCAGAGCGGCTATTCTGTCCGTCATGACCGCGGCCACATGCTCTACCCTTAGAGCCCTGGCCACGACCTACGATTGTCTTATTCTTTGTAGCACCAACTGGTTTTACGATCTGTGCCATAGTTAAACCTCCTCAACCTTTACAAGGTGCTGTACGGTGTTAACCATACCACGGTTTACAGGGTTATCTTCACGGATAACGGAGCTGTTGATCTTTCCAAGTCCGAGAACCTTAACAGTTCTTCTCTGAGCTGGAAGTGATCCTGCTACTCCCTTTACGAGTGTAATCTTGATCTGTGCCATAATTAGCTCCACATCTCCTTTAGAGACTTGCCTCTTGAATTTGCTACAGCCTTAGCGTCATAGAGGTGCTCGAAAGCATCGAATGTTGCCTTAACTGTATTGATGCCGTTTCTGGAACCAAGTGACTTTGAAAGGATGTCCTTGATACCTGCAGCATCACATACTAAACGAACTGCACCACCAGCGATAACACCAGTACCAGGAACAGCTGGCTTCATGAGGATAGAAGCGCTCTTGAAGTTACCAATGATGTCGTGTGGAATTGTGTTTCCCTTGAGAGGAACTGTGATGATGCTAGTCTTAGCCTTGTCTGTAGCCTTTCTGATAGCGTCTGTTACGTCGTTAGCCTTACCGAAGCCGTAACCTACTCTACCGTCGCCGTAGCCAACTACTACGAGAGCTGAGAATGAGAATCTTCTACCACCCTTAACTACCTTAGCAACACGGTTGAGCTTAACAAGCTTCTCTACATATCCGTCTTTGACTTCTTTTTCTCTTACCTTTTCCATACCTGCTCCTAGAACTGAACGCCGGCCTTTCTAGCGCCGTCAGCAATGCTCTTTACGATACCGTGGTAGATGTATCCGTTTCTGTCGAAAACAACTGCCTTGATACCCTTGTCTAAGAGCCTCTTTCCTACAGCTTCGCCGAGCTTAGCAGCATCAGCAACTGTGTTTCTAAGGTCCTTGAATTCAGCCTCAACTGTAGATGCAGCAACGAGAGTGTGTCCGATTGTATCATCGATTACCTGAACATACATGTTCTGGTTTGATCTAAATACAGTCATTCTTGGTCTCTCAGCAGTACCAGAAAGAGTCTTTCTAATGTGAACCTTTCTCTTTAACTGCCTTCTTCTCTTATCAATCATTCTGTTCATTCTAAGCCGCCTTATTTCTTACCACCGGACTTACCAACCTTGCGGCGGATGTTCTCAGTGTCGTACTTGATGCCCTTGCCCTTGTAAGGTTCTGGTTCTCTGAGAGAACGGATTTCTGCGCTTACCTGGCCTACCTTAGCCTTATCGATACCTGAGATAATAATCTTTGTAGGTGTCTCTGCTACGATAGTGATTCCCTCTGGGATCATGTACTCGATAATTGTTGAGAAACCGAGACCGAGAGTAAGGATCTTTGCATCCTTGCTAATCTCTGCCTTGAAACCAACACCATTGATGAGGAGAGTCTTTGAATAACCCTTTGATACACCCTCAACCATGTTGTGGATAAGCTGGCGATAGAGGCCATGGTAGCTTCTTGATGCCTTCTCGTCGTCGATTCTTGTTACTACAACTTCATTTGGCTGAACGTCGATCTTAACCTCAGGTCTAACTTCCTGTGTAAGTGTGCCCTTTGGTCCCTTAACTGTTACAACGCCATCTGCGAAGCTAACTGTTACACCTGCTGGAACAGCAACTGGTAATTTACCGATTCTAGACATACTATCCTCTCCTTACCAGATTGTGCAGATGAGCTCACCACCAACACGTGCTTCCTTAGCCTTCTTGCCTGTGATAACACCTGTTGAGGAAGAAACGACTACCACACCAATGCCATTGTAAACAGAAGGCATTTCCTTGTAACCGCAGTAAACACGGCGACCAGGAGTGGAGATACGCTCTATGCCATGGATAACTGGAGTAAGATCATCTTCATACTTGAGGAAAACTCTGATGAATGTGATGTCGTCCTTAGTTACCTTCTTAAAATTCTTGATGAAACCTTCGTTCTTAAGGATCTTGATAATCTGGAGCTTAAGATTTGAAGCTGTTACATCAACCTTCTCATGCTTTGCCTGACTAGCATTTCTGATCTTAGTCAGCATATCTGCAATTGGATCACTAACTGCCATTTTTCCTAATCTCCTACCAGCTGGACTTTGTTACACCAGGAATCTGACCTTCTGAAGCCAGCTTTCTGAAGCAAAGTCTACACATATCAAAATCACGCATATAACCACGAGGTCTACCACAGATTCTGCAGCGATTATATCTTCTTGTTGAGAACTTTGGCTCTCTATTACACTTTACGATTAAAGACTTCTTTGCCATTTTCTTTCAGTCTCCTTACTTTGCAAAAGGCATTCCGAGAGCCTTAAGAAGAGCATAGCCCTGCTCATCGTTAACCGCTGTAGTAACAATAGCAATGTTCAAGCCGCTAACTCTCTCGATCTTGTCATAGTCGATTTCAGGGAAAATGATCTGCTCAGTAATACCGAGAGAATAGTTTCCATGACCGTCGAAGGCATTAGGATTAACGCCCTTGAAGTCCTTAACACGAGGAAGTGCAATGCAGATAAGTCTTTCGAGGAAGAACCACATGTTGTCGCCTCTGAGAGTTACCATAGCACCAATTTCCTGACCTTCTCTAACCTTGAAGTTAGCGATGGACTTTCTAGCCTTAGTCTTAACAACATGCTGACCTGTGATCTGCTCGAGCTCCTTAACAGCTGCATCAAGAAGCTTCTTATTTGTTGTTGCTTCGCCTACACCGACAGATACTGTGATCTTCTCAAGTCTTGGAGTTTCCATTGGTGTCTTGAAACCAAACTGCTTGAAAAGCTCTGGTGCTACTGTCTCGAGATACTTCTTCTTAAAATTTGGAACGAACTTCTCTTCAGCCATTTTAGAGCACCTCACCTGTCTTCTTTGCAAAGCGGACTTTCTTTCCGTTTTCCATCTTGTATCCAATCTTAGATGTCTTTCCGTCCTTAGTTACATAAGCAACGTTTGAAACATGGATTGGAGCTTCAACTTCCACGATGCCGCCCTTATCCTGAGCATTTCTCTTCTTCATGGTCTTCTTAACCATGTTAGCACCCTGGACGTAGACCCTCTCTGATGCTGGGTCAACTTTAACGATCCTACCAGTAAGGCCCTTGTCCTTACCAGCAATGATCATGACTGTGTCATCTTTCTTCAGTCTCATCTCTTTCTCCTACAACACTTCCGGTGCGAGTGAAACAATCTTCATGTAACCGTCACGAAGTTCTCTTGCAACTGGTCCAAAGATACGCTTACCGCGTGGGTTATTGTTGGCATCAATGATAACGCAAGCGTTGTCATCGAACCTGATATAGGTACCGTCAGGTCTGCGGTATTCCTTCTTAGTGCGAACTACTACTGCCTTCATAACGTCGCCCTTCTTGATTGCGCCGTTAGGGAGTGCGTCCTTTACTGCAACTACGATGATGTCACCGATTCCAGCAACATATCTGTGGCTGCCGCCGAGAACCTTGATGCACTGCACACGCTTTGCACCACTGTTGTCCGCTACGTTCAAATAAGTCTGCATCTGTACCATGACTTTTCTCCTTTAGCGTGCTCTCTCGACGACTTCTTCAAGTCTCCAGCACTTGTCCTTGCTTAAGTGGCGGCATTCGACAACGCGAACTGTATCGCCATAATTTGCATCGTTCTTCTCGTCGTGAGCCTTAACCTTCTTTGTAGAGATCACGTACTTCTTGTAAAGAGGATGAAGAGTTCTCTCAGAAACCTCTACAACAATAGTCTTGTCCATCTTATCACTAACAACAAGACCAGTGAGTCTTTTCTTCTTTGCGTCCATTTACCGTGCCTCTCTTAGTTAGATGTCTTCTCAAGACCAATGTCAACTGCATGGATTCTTGTATTAAGACGAGCAATATTTCTTCTGGTGTTTCTCAGAGCCATTGGATTGTCCAGGTGGCCAAGTACCTTCTGCATTCTGAGGTCAACCAGCTCTTTTCTGAGCTCATCGCGCTTTGCTACGAGCTCCTTATAACTGAGTTCCTTATATGACTTCATAACTTACTCCTGTTCAGCCTTGGTAACAACCTTAGTCTTGATTGGGAGCTTTGATGCTGCAAGAAGGAGTGCTTCTCTAGCAAGTGATTCTTCAACACCACCCATCTCGAACATAACTGCTCCAGTCTTAACTACTGCTACCCAACCGTCTGGTGCGCCCTTACCGTTACCCTGTCTTGTTTCAGCAGGCTTCTTTGTGTAAGGCATATCAGGGAAGATACGAATCCAAACCTTACCACCTCTCTTAACGTGACGAGTCATTGCAACTCTGGCTGCCTCAATCTGGCGGTTTGTAATCCAGAGTGGCTCGAGAGCCATCAGACCATACTCACCAAAGGAGAGTGTATTGCCTCTGTGGGCTACTGCATCGCGTGTTCCGCGCTGCTTCTTTCTGTATTTGATTCTCTTAGGACTAAGCATGCTATTAACCTCTTGCCTCTGCTTCGGTCTTCTTCTTTACAAGAGTACCGACGGTATCATCTTCTGCCTTAGCGTGATCATAGATCTCACCATTGAATACCCATACCTTGATGCCGATAGCACCGAAGGAAGTATTTGCTGTTGCGAAGCCGTAATCGATATCTGATCTGAGTGTATGAAGTGGGATTCTTCCGTCCTTCATCCATTCTGTTCTTGCGAGTTCAGCGCCGCCAAGACGACCAGAACACTTAATCTTGATACCCTGAACGCCACCAGCCATAGCTCTAGAAACTGCATTCTTCATAGCTCTTCTGTAAGCGCCACGGTTCTCAAGCTGTCTTGCAATGTTCTGAGCAACGAGCTGAGCATCGCATTCTGCCTTCTTGATTTCCTTGATCTTGATCTGAACCTTCTTGTCAGTAAGCTTCTGCATCTTCTCTGCGAGCTTCTCAACGTTTGCACCCTTTGCACCGATGATGATGCCAGGTCTTGCTGTAGCTACGCAAAGTGTAACGCGCTGTGGCTTTCTGATGATTTCAACATCACTGATCTCTGCACCTGCAACCTCTGGGCAAGCCAGGAATGCCTTTCTAAGTACAAGATCTTCATGAAGAGTATCTGCATACTCTCTTGGATCAACATACCACTTTGACTTCCATGTCTTATTAACACCGAGTCTAAGTCCAATTGGATTAACTTTCTGGCCCATTATTTACCCACCTTTGCATTCTCGTCGACAACAACGGTAATATGAGACATTCTCTTTAAGAGGATATCGCGCTTTCCATGTGAGCGAGCCCATACTCTCTTTAGTCTTGGGCCTTCATCAACCTTGATCTCAGAGATGAAGAGTGACTCTTCGTCAAGCTTCTTGTTGAGATTGAGGGCATTAGCGCCAGCGGACTTGAGAACTTTCAGAATGAGATTAGCACCCTTCTGAGGCATTGCTTCGAGAATGGCTACTGATTCCACATAGCCCTTTCCTCTTACGAGGTCTGCAACAGGGCGTACCTTTGAAGGAGAAACCATTAAATATTTAGCAACTGCTTTATAACCTTTCTTAGTTTCCATCATATTACCTATTACTTACCTTTTTTGTCAGATGCATGACCGCGGAAAGTTCTTGTAGGAGCAAACTCACCGAGCTTGTGTCCTACGAGGTTCTCTGTTACGAAAACAGGGATCCAGGTCTTGCCATTATATACGGAGATAGTGAAACCAACCATGTCCGGAGTGATTGTTGAGCTACGTGAGTAGGTCTTAATCATCTGCTTCTGACCAGCATTGTTTGCTGCTTCAACCCTCTTAAGAAGACTAGCTTCAATAAAAGGACCTTTCTTAATTGACCTTGCCATTTTCTACTCCTACTTGCGCTTCTTAACGATGAAACTGTTGGAAGGCTTCTTCTTAGAACGTGTCTTACCGCCCTTAGCTGGCTTACCCCACTTTGAAACTGGGTTACGTCCTGCTGCTGTCTTACCTTCACCACCACCGTGTGGATGGTCGATTGGGTTCATTACAACACCTCTTACCTTTGGTCTCTTACCAAGGTGTCTTGATGCACCAGCCTTACCAAGAGAAACGTTCATGTGGTCTTCGTTGCCGAGTACGCCGATTGTTGCATAGCACTGGCCAAATACCATTCTCATTTCGCCTGAAGGTAAGCGAAGTGTTACGTAATCTCCTTCCTTAGCTACGATTGTTGCACTGAGGCCTGCTGCTCTAACAAGCTGTCCACCACGTCCGAGATTGAGTTCAACGTTGTGTACAGAAAGTCCAAGTGGGATTTCCTTGAGAGGAAGTGCGTTGCCTACTGTGAGAGGTGCGTTTGGGCCGGAAACGATCTTTGTTCCAACTGTTACGCCTTTAGGTGCAAGAATGTAGCGCTTCTCACCATCTGCATAGAATACAAGTGCGATGTTTACAGATCTGTTTGGATCGTATTCGATTGTCTTAACAGTACCTGGTACACCATACTTGTCGCGCTTGAAATCAATAATTCTGTAAGCTCTCTTGTGGCCACCGCCGCGTCTTCTAACACTGACGCGTCCGAAGGTATCACGACCTGCCTTTGAAGGGAGGTTCTTAGTGAGGGACTTCTCTGGCTTCTGAGCTGTGATCTCAGATCTTACAAGAGTTACCTTCTGACGGAGACCAGGAGTATTTGGTTTATAATTCTTAAGAGCCATCTTTCCTTTTCTCCTTAGATATTATCAATGGCCTGAATAGTCTGTCCCTTGGCCAAGGTTACAATTGCTTTCTTCCAGGATGGAGTATAGCCCTTGATGTAGCCACCCTTTCCTCTGGAGAACTTTGGCTTGCCGCCAACATTCATTGTGTTGCATGATGTGCACTCTACGTTGAAAAGAACCTTAACAGCATTCATGATCTCAAACTTGTTAGCCTTTGGATCAACCTTGAATGTGTACTTCTTGCACTCTGCTTCACGTGCGAAATTTGACTTTTCGCTCAAAATTGGTTCAATGATTACCTGATCTGCTCTCATCTCTCTGCTCCTTAGTTCTCACCATAGAAATCATTAAGATTTGAAGCTGCTGTCTTGAGAACGATAATCTTCTTGCCGTAAAGGAGTTCCTTTGCAGAAAGCTTATCGTAAGCAAGTACGTGCAGGTAAGGAATGTTCCTTGCTGCGCGGCGAAGCATAGCATCATCATCCTTAAGGATAAGAACTGTGCGCTGGTTTTCAGTATTGAATGCCTTCATTACTTCAGCGACATCCTTTGTCTTGCCATTTTCGCTGGTGAAATCTTCAACAACTACGAGTCTTTCTTCTTCAACACCAAGTGTAAGAAGGCTCTTCATTGCAAGTCTCTTCACCTTCTTAGGCAGAGTATAGGAGTAATCTCTTGGCTTTGGTCCGAAGATTGTGCCGCCACCTACTGAAACTGGGGACTTCTTATCACCTCTTCTTGCATTACCAGTACCCTTCTGCTTATAAGGCTTAGTATTGCTGTAATTGACCTCAGCACGGGTCTTTGTGCAAGCTGTACCGACGCGGCGGTTAGCTGCTTCATTTCTTACGGCGTGGTAAATGGATCCTGTTGAAACCTCTACTCCGAATACGTTCTCATTCAGAGCGATTGTTCCGATCTCTTTGCCGTTTGTGGAAAAGACTTTCTGTTCCATATTCTCTACCTAACCTACTTCTTTACTGCTTTCTTTACGATAACAGTGCTCTCGTTTGCGCCAGGAATAGCACCCTTAACCATAAGAACCTGCATCTCGCTGTCAACTGCGACTACCTTAAGATTCTGGACTGTAACTCTTTCGCTACCTAAATGACCAGCCATCTTCTTACCCTTGAAGGTATGTGAAGGTGTAGATGACATAGCTGTACCACCAAGATCTCTGTGGAACTTGGAACCGTGTGTCTTTTCACCACCGCGGAATCCCCAGCGCTTCATACCACCCTGGTAACCCTTACCCTTAGAAGTACCGGTTACGTCTACGAAAGTCACATCTTTGAATAAGTCAACACCTAAAGCATCACCAACTGCTACTTCGTTATCGAAGTTTCTCATTTCCATAACGGTCTGCTTAGGATCGCAAACATCCTTGAACTGTCCTGCGTATGGCTTTGTAACATGGCTCTTCTTCTTTTCGCCAGTGCCAAGAACTACTGCAGAATAACCGTTCTTGTCTTCGGTTCTATTTGCGATGACTACGTTATCCTCTATTTTAATTACTGTCACAGGAGTAAGTCTTCCTTTCTCGTCAAACACCTGTGTCATTCCAACTTTTTTGCCGATAAGCCCTAACATCTCTTACCTCAACTTTACTGTCTAATTTCAACGTCCACACCTGCAGGGAGCTCGAGCTTCATCAGGGCTTCAACTACCTTCTGTGTTGGATCCAGGATGTCAATCAATCTCTTGTGTGTTCTCATCTCGAACTGCTCACGACTCTTCTTATTAACATGTGGTGATCTGAGGACAGTATACTTGTTGATACGTGTTGGTAGAGGTATTGGGCCTGATACTTTTGCGCCCGCCTTAACTACTGTCTGAACGATTGCCTTTGAGCTCTGCTCTACGAGGTCAACGTCAAATCCTCTTAACCTAACACGAATTCTTTCGTTTGCCATTTTAAAAAATCTCCAAAAATCAAATAGGCTGCCGGGTTAGCCCCGGCAAGGCCTTTAGTGTTTTAATCAGTCTGCGATCTCAGTTACCTGGCCTGAAGCAACAGTTCTGCCGCCTTCTCTGATAGCGAAGCGGAGACCCTTGTCCATAGCGATTGGGTGAATGAGTTCAACGTTGATTTCTGTGTGGTCGCCAGGCATAACCATTTCCTTACCAGCTGGGAGGTGACATGTGCCTGTGATGTCTGTTGTTCTGAAGTAGAACTGAGGTCTGTAACCATCGAAGAATGGTGAGTGTCTACCACCTTCTTCCTTAGAAAGTACGTATACTGTACCAACGAACTTTGCGTGTGGTGTGATTGAATTTGGCTTTGCGAGAACCTGACCTCTAACAACTTCCTTCTTGTCAACGCCTCTGAGGAGTGCACCGATGTTATCGCCTGCCTGGCCTTCGTCGAGGAGCTTGTTGAACATTTCAACACCTGTACATACAGTGTTCTTTGTTTCCTTGATACCTACGATCTGAACTGGGTCGTTTACGTGAACAACACCGCGCTCTACTCTACCTGTTACTACAGTACCTCTACCTGAGATTGAGAAGATGTCTTCGATAGGCATGAGGAATGGCTGGTCAACTGCTCTTTCTGGCTCAGGAATGTATGAATCCATAGCGTCGAGGAGGTTCTGGATACAAGCTGTTGCTTCTGCATCGTCGCCTTCTGTCATTGCGAGGTAAGCTGAACCCTTAACGATTGGGCAGTTTGCACCGTCGAAGCCGTACTCTGTGAGGAGGTCTCTCATTTCTTCTTCTACGAGCTCGATGAGGTCTGGATCGTCAACCTGGTCACACTTGTTGATGAATACGATGATTGCTGGTACACCTACCTGTCTTGCGAGGAGGATGTGTTCCTTTGTCTGAGCCATAGCACCGTCTGTTGCAGCAACTACGAGTACAGCACCGTCCATCTGAGCAGCACCTGTGATCATGTTCTTGATATAGTCAGCGTGGCCTGGACAGTCAACGTGAGCATAGTGTCTGTTTGTTGACTCATACTCAACGTGTCTTGTGTTGATTGTGATACCTCTTTCCTTTTCTTCTGGTGCATTGTCGATTGCATCATAAGCAAGGGCCTTACCGCCATTCTTCTTTGCACAGTAACCTGTGATAGCAGCAGTGAGTGTTGTCTTACCATGGTCAACGTGACCGATAGTACCTACGTTTACGTGTGGCTTAGTTCTTACGAATTTATCCTTAGCCATCAGTTCCTCCTTGTGGACTTAGCCACAAATCAAATTGATATAGTTTATAAAGGCCCAAGCCCTTATTCTGTTTCCGAGACAACTGATTGCTATTTCGAGTTAATGAAGTTCCAGAGGTCGGAGGATCTATGTCCTGCGACATACGTCTTAAGATTTAAAAAAGCGTTTTTCCGGAACCACCCTATCGCCACAGCAACCGGTTTGGCTCTATTGTCAGCACATGACAAAATTATCCCGTCAAGGCATGACACCTTGAACAATATATGAAATATTTGAAATCATGTCAAGCAAATTCTTTCTAAATAAGAAAAAGGCTGAATTTATGGCTATATATGACGCAACTTTTAAAGTGGAATTCTGAATTATGCAAATTCGAACTGATGTTTTTATTGATACAGAATAGTCGTTCTGCTAATCTTTACTCTGGAGTAACAACATGAAAGACGTCAATTTCAATACTAAGGGCGTCTGCGCTAGAAGCATCTCCTTCCAGATTGATGATGAGTCAAAGATTCGCGGTCTTTCATTCAATGGTGGCTGCAACGGAAACCTAAAGGCTATCTCAAAACTCTGCGAAGGTCAGGATGCATCTACAATAGCTTCAATCCTCGAAGGCAATACTTGTGGATTCAAGAATACATCATGCGCAGATCAGCTTGCAAAGGCAATCAAGGCCAATCTTTAAGACAGGAAGGATTCTTCCTGTTTTTTTATCTGCAATTGATGCGCTTTTGAGTCAAATAACTGACAAAGTCGTAGTATAGGCTCTGAGAGGCAAGAATCTGAATGCCATCTCTTACAATTCCAGTAATGTTTAGAGCACTAATTACCTGATCTATGTCCAGAAGTTCATCATTTTCAATTTTATCGAGAAAGAAAGGAACATTCTCCTTTCTAAACTCGGAGTTTCCATTTGAAGTCTCCCAAAGCTCTATAATCGACAATGTTGAGATTTGGCTGAGCCAGAGAGCGATATTGACCTCGGCCTTCGATGAGAAACGACTCACATATTCAGTGAGGCTGTAATAGTCGTCTAAATCAGGAACAATCATTTTCTATCCTTAACGTAAAAAAGAAAAGGACCGGTTTCCCGGTCCCGTAGCAACTACCATCTGATATGGGAGAAAGCCTTGTTTGCTTCTGCCATGCGGTGTACGTCTTCCTTCTTCTTGAAAGCAGCACCTGTGGAGTTGAAAGCATCGATGAGCTCGTCAGCGAGCTTTGATGCCATGCTCTTTCCGTTTCTTGCGCGAGCAGCTGCGATGATCCATCTCATTGAAAGTGCTTCTCTTCTGTTCTCTCTGATTTCTACAGGAACCTGATAAGTTGCACCACCAACTCTTCTGGACTTAATCTCAACTACTGGCTTTACGTTGTCAACAGCCTTGTTGAATACATCAATTGCATTCTCACCAGACTTTTCTGCAACAACATCAAGAGCAGCGTAGAGGATCTTTGCGGATATTGACTTCTTTCCATCAAGCATCATGCGGCAGATGAACTTCTCAACTACTGTGCTGTTGTAGATAGCATCTGGCTGTACTTTTCTAACAGGGGTCTTTAATCTTGACATTCTCTTCTCCTCCTATTAGGCCTTAGGCTTCTTAGCACCGTACTTAGAGCGGCTTCTCTTTCTGTCGTTAACACCGAGTGTATCCTTGGAGCCTCTGATGATGTGATATCTTACACCAGGAAGGTCCTTTACTCTTCCACCTCTGATAAGAACAACTGAGTGTTCCTGAAGATTGTGGCCGATACCAGGGATGTATGCGGTTACTTCGATACCGTTGGAGAGTCTTACTCTCGCTACCTTTCTGAGAGCTGAGTTAGGCTTCTTAGGAGTAACTGTCATTACTCTTGTGCAAACTCCTCTCTTCTGTGGGCAACCCTCAAGAGCTGGAGACTTTGTCTTGCTCTTTGTGGATGTTCTGCCCTTTCTAACCAGCTGATTGATTGTAGGCATTTAATTTACCTCTTTAATTTCTTAGACCGTCTGCTCACATTCAGACAGTCGGTACCGCACAGGCGGTACTTTATGTAAAACTGCGGTCAGCATGAGCCCTATCTGAGTTCAGCGGCCTAGGCGCCAACAGGCGCCTATTCCTCTATCTGAAGCTCGTCCATATCGACAGGAGCTCCCACAGTCTTCATGTCTGCAAGATCCTCGATGTCCATGTCGTCATCAACATAGGCTTCGGACTTTCTTTCCTTTCTAGCCTTGTCAACTTCCTTCTGGAGCTCGAGAAGTTTCTCGTCTTCCTCAAGGCGAACAGTTCTGTATCTCTTAAGACCTGTACCAGCAGGGATAAGGTGACCAATAATAACGTTTTCCTTGAGACCTCTGAGCTCATCCTTTTTACCAGCAATTGCCGCATTTGTCAATACTCTGGTAGTTGAAAGGAATGAAGCAGCAGAAATGAAGGAGTCTACAGTAAGAGCTGCATCTGATACACCCTGGAGAACTGGGCGGCCAATTGCAGGTGTTCTACCTTCCTTCTTAGCCTCTGCATTAACCTTATCGAAGAGGTTCTTATCAACCTTCTGCATCTTAATGAATGGTGTGTCACCTGCTCTGAGGATCTCTACCTTCTTAAGCATCTGGCGGATGATGATACCAAGGTGCTTTTCGTTAATCTCTACGCCCTGCATTCTATAAACCTTCTGGATCTCTGTTACGAGGAAGGAAAGAACTGCATTCTGACCGAGAACGTCAAGAACTTCTCTTGATGTTACAGGCTCATCACAAAGTGGGTCACCTGCCTTAACTTCGTCTCCATCTCTTACGAGAAGGATTGCATCCTTTGTATAAACCTTGTGTGGGTGGAGGTTGCCGAATGCATCTTCAATAGTAACTGTTGTTGAACCACTATTAGAAGAAGAAACAACGCTCTTAACCATACCGCTGACTCTAGCAAGGATGATTGGGTTGATCTTGTTAGAAGATGAAACCTTACCATGTCTTGCTTCGAAGAGTGCGTCAACCTGTGGAAGACCACCGGCGATATCCTGAGTTGTTGTACTATCCTTAGATACTCTAGCAATAATATCACCAGCCTCAACGAGTTCGCCTCTCTCCTGAACGAGCATGTATGCACCACCAGGAATCTGATAGCTGTTAACTGTGCCATTGTCAGTCTTAACAACAACTGTTGGCTTATACTGACCAAGGTGTGAACCTGCTACAACTACCATTTCTGCTTCGCCAGCTTCGTTATAGAACTTTCTATAAGACTTGTCTTCAACGAAGTCGCTCATATCTTCAATTGTACCGGCCTCTTCTGCGATGATTGGATCGGAGAATGGGTCAAATGTGATGATGTCCTTATCTGCAGGTACTACTTCATCCTCAGCAACATAGAGCTCTGAGCCTGCTGGAACTGGGTACTCTACCATAGAACCGATTACGAATGCTTTCTTGCCGCTTACATAAAGCTTGCCGTTTACGCTTGCGTTAACTACATCGCCGTTCTTTTCGTAGAATGGGTAACCCTTACCAACTGCACCGCCATCTTCAACGAGGAGGTTGTCATAGAGACCTGTAATATCCTCGAGGATTCTAGCAACTACAAGGTGTCCCTTTCTTGGGAAGAGCTTCTGACCGTTCTTATTCTCAATAATCATGCCCTTAAGCTGGCTTACGATTACTGGGTATGAGAAGGAGAGCTTGTTTTCCTTTGTTGAAGTTGAAGCTGTACCACCAACGTGGAATGTTCTCATTGTAAGCTGTGTACCAGGCTGACCGATTGACTGAGCTGCGATGATACCAACAGCTTCACCAATCTCAACTGTTCTATTAGTTGCGAGGTTTCTACCATAGCACTTGCGGCAAACACCGTGTTCGCTTTCACATGTAAGAACTGTTCTGAGAAGAACCTTTTCTACGCCAGCTGCTTCGATTCTCTCTGCTGTCTCGTCATCGATTTCCTCATTTGCCTTAGCAAGGACAACTGCGTGTCCATCCTCATCTCTGAGGAATGGATGATAAACATCCTCAACTGGGCATGAGCCTACGATTCTTGAAGCAAGAGATTCTACAACGTTGTCACCGTCCTTAACAGCTGTTGTCCAGATACCGTTGATTGTCTGACAATCTTCTTCTGAAACAACTACATCCTGAGCTACGTCAACAAGCTTTCTTGTGAGGTAACCAGCCTTAGCTGTCTTAAGAGCTGTATCTGTAAGACCCTTTCTAGCACCGTTGGAGGAAATGAAGAATTCCATGATTGAAAGTCCTTCCTTGAAGTTGGACTTAACTGGAACGTCGATAACCTTACCATTAGGCTTAGTCATGAGGCCTCTCATAGCACCAAGCTGTCTGATCTGAGTCTTAGAACCTCTAGCACCTGAGTCAGCCATCATGAAGAGAGGGTTGAAGCCGTGCTGGCTCTTCTTGAGCTCGTCCATAAGAACGTTAGTGAGCTTTTCGTTAGTCTCAGTCCAAACTTCGATAACTCTGTTGTATCTTTCTTCCTGAGTAATCTGACCGTCGCGGAGCTGCTTGTTAACAACAGCCTGCTTAGCGTTAGCTTCTTCAATGATGCCGTCCTTTGCGTCTGGAACGATCATGTCTGAGAGACCGATTGTTGCGCCGAAGATTGTAGCATACTTGAAGCCGAGGTCCTTAACTGAGTCAAGGAGCTCAACAGCAACAGAAGGCTTTCTGTTCTTGATTGTTGCGCCAATGAGCTTCTTAAGCTGCTTATCGCCAAGGCAGTAGTTCTGGTAAGCAATACCTGTAGGAATTGAAGAGTTGAAGATAATTCTTCCTGCAGTTGTCTCGAACCATGTCTTGCCGTCAGCCTTTACTGTGTTGCCCTTTGCATCAACTACATCAAGGTCCTTCTTGAAGCGGTAGTAGATCTTCTCGTTATATGAAATAGCCTTGAGGTCGATTGCTGCTTCAATTTCAGCAATAGACTCGAAGTGCTTTCTCTTTTCTCCTCTGTCGAGGTCTTCTCTTTCCTTTGTAAGGTAATAGATACCAAGAACCATGTCCTGTGATGGGAATGCAATTGGCTTACCGTTTGCAGGGTCGAGAAGGTTTGTTGTTGAGAGCATAAGTGTCCAACACTCGAGCTGTGCAGCGTGAGTGAGTGGTACGTGAATAGCCATCTGGTCACCGTCGAAGTCAGCATTGAATGCATGACATACGAGTGGGTGGAGCTTAAGAGCCTTGCCTTCTACGAGAACTGGCTCGAATGCCTGGATACCAAGACGGTGGAGTGTAGGAGCTCTGTTAAGCATAACAGGGTGTTCCTTAACTACATCATCAAGGATTGACCATACCTCTGGAGCTTCCTGCTCTACGAGGTTCTTTGCTCTCTTGATATTCTGAGCAATATCATCCTGAACAAGCTTGCGCATGATAAATGGCTTGAAGAGTTCGAGTGCCATCTTTGAAGGAACGCCACACTGATGCATTCTCAGTTCTGGTCCAACAACGATTACTGAACGGCCTGAATAGTCAACACGCTTACCGAGGAGGTTCTGTCTGAATCTACCCTGCTTGCCCTTGAGTACATCAGAGAGTGACTTGAGGTCTCTCTTTGATGAGCCATTTGTAGGATTTGTTGTCTTAGAGTTGTCGAAAAGTGAATCAACAGCTTCCTGAAGCATTCTCTTTTCGTTTCTGATGATGATATCTGGAGCCTGGAGCTTGATGAGTCTATCAAGTCTGTTGTTTCTATTGATAACTCTTCTATAAAGCTCGTTAAGGTCAGTTGTAGCGAATCTGCCGCCATCAAGCTGAACCATTGGTCTCAAATCTGGTGGGATTACTGGGATAACCTTGAGAATCATCCATTCAGGTCTGTTGCCAGACTTGAGGAAGTCCTCGCAGTATCTGATTCTAGAAAGAAGCTTGTTGTCAATCTTGTTGTTAGCCTCTTCCTTCTGAGCAAGCTGCTGTCTGAGCTCTTCTGAGAGTGTCTCGAGGTCGAGACCCTTAAGAAGGTCATAGATAGCCTCTGCGCCCATACCAGCCTTGAAAGTATCACCATACTTATCGTATGCAGCATTGTAGTCGTCCTCAGTGAGAACCTGGTTCATTCTGAGGTCAGTATCCTGGCCAGGATCTGTAACTACATACTTTTCATAGCTGAGAATCTCCATGAGCTCTGATCTCTTGATGTCCAAGAGATAGCTCATGATAGATGGAGTTGATCTGTAGAACCAAATGTGAGCAACAGGAGCTGCGAGAGTGATGTGACCAATTCTCTCACGTCTTACCTTTGTATCTGTTACTTCAACACCACAGCGGTCACAGACAACACCCTTATATCTATTTGACTTGAACTTACCACACCAGCACTCCCATTCCTTGGTTGTACCGAAGATTCTCTCGCAGAAGAGACCTTCTCTCTCTGGGCGGAGTGAACGGTAGTTAATAGTCTCTGGCTTCTTTACCTCACCATAGGACCAGGCAAGAATCTGCTCTGGAGATGCTAGCTTAATCCTAATGCTGCTGAAATCCAGTATTTCCTTCATCCGTACTTTCCTCCTAGAAAGAGCCCTTTTCTCTCTTCTTGATTATCTCTTCGTCGCGCTCTGTGAGTGGAACCTGCTTCTCGTTCTCATCGTAAACGGAGATATCAAGAGCAAGACCTCTGATTTCCTGAACAAGAACGTTGAATGCTTCAGGCATTGAAGTTGTCTGGTTTGTCTCACCCTTAACGATAGACTCGTAGATCTGTACTCTACCCTTCATATCGTCAGACTTGATAGTAAGAAGCTCCTGGAGAGTATTAGCAGCGCCATAAGCCTCGAATGCCCATACTTCCATTTCTCCAAGTCTCTGACCACCGAACATAGCCTTACCACCAAGTGGCTGCTGTGTAACAAGTGAGTAAGGACCTGTTGATCTTGCGTGCATCTTATCATCAACAAGGTGATGAAGCTTGAGATAATAGATATATCCACAGAATACAGGGTTTACGAATGGAACACCTGTTCTGCCATCATAGAGTGTGATCTTACTGTTCTTAGGAAGACCGCCCTCTACCATTTCTGCTTCGATCTGCTCCATTGATGCTGACTGGAAGACAGGTGTCTTATACCACTTGTCATTCTTTACAGCTGCCCAACCAAGCTGAGTTTCCATAAGCTGACCGATGTTCATTCTTGATGGAACGCCGAGTGGGTTCAAGCATACATCGAGTGGAGTACCATCTTCCATGTATGGCATATCTTCTTCTGGGAGAACTCTTGATACAACACCCTTGTTACCGTGTCTACCAGCCATCTTGTCGCCCTGCTTAAGCTTTCTCTTAGTAGCAATGAGAACCTTAATGGACTGCTCTACGCCTGGCTGAAGTTCATCCTTATCGCTCTTTCTGAGGCGCTGGATGTCGATAACAGTACCTTCTGTTCCGTGTGGAACCTTGAGTGAGCTGTCTCTTACTTCCTTAGCCTTCTCACCGAAGATTGAGTTAAGGAGCTTTACTTCAGGAGTTGCATCAGCTTCTGACTTTGGAGTTACCTTACCAACGAGGATATTGCCTGGGCGTACATATGTACCGATACATACGATACCCTCTGCATCAAGATGCTCAAGGAGCTTATCTGATGTGTTTGGAATATCTCTTGTAAGCTTCTCTGGTCCGAGCTTTGTCTCTCTGATATCGATTGAGAATTCCTTGATATGGATAGATGTATAGATATCTTCTCTTACAACTCTCTCTGAGATAAGAACAGCGTCTTCGTAGTTGTAGCCGTTCCATGGAACGAAGCCAACGAGGATATTTCTACCAAGTGCAAGCTCACCATTCTGTGTTGCAGGACCATCAGCGAGAACACCGCCAGCCTCAACATGCTCGCCAACTGAAACAATTGGCTTCTGGTTCATACAGCTATCCTGGTTAGTTCTTTCGAACTTGTGAACCTCATATGTATCTACTTCGCCTTCAATCTCTGAGTTATCAGGAAGAACCTTAATCATTGTTGAAGATGCGTATACTACTGTACCTGCTCTCTTAGCCTTGATGAGAACACCTGAGTCATAAGCTGTTCTCTGCTCCATGCCTGTACCTACTCTTGGAGCCTCTGGGAATACGAGAGGAACTGCCTGACGCTGCATGTTTGAACCCATGAGAGCTCTGTTTGCGTCGTCGTGCTCCAAGAATGGAATGAGAGATGTTGCTACAGATACTACCTGCTTTGGAGAAACATCCATCCAAGAGATCTGCTCTGGTCTAGCTGTTGAGTAGTCGCCATAGCTTCTTACAGAAACTTCTTCTTCGATGAAGTGGCCATTCTCGTCAACCTTTGCGTTGCCCTGAGCAATCATGAACTTCTCTTCGTCGTTAGCATCGAGATATCTTACTTCATTTGTAACTACGCCATTAACAACCTTTCTGTATGGAGTCTCGAGGAAGCCATACTCGTTGATTCTTGCATAGTTAGCAAGTGAGAGGATAAGACCGATGTTAGAACCTTCAGGTGTCTCGATAGGACAGATTCTTCCATAGTGTGTATAGTGTACGTCTCTAACTTCGTAGATAGCTCTTGCTGAAGATCTTGAAAGACCGCCCTTAGGACCGAGAGCTGAAACTCTTCTCTTGTGAGTAAGCTCAGCAAGTGGGTTGATCTGGTCCATGAACTGTGAGAGCTGTGAAGAACCGAAGAACTCCTTGATAGCTCCAACAATTGGCTTGATTGAGATGATGTCCTGTGGCTTTGTGCTTTCATCAGCCATGTTCATCTTTTCTCTTGCAGTCTTAGCCATTCTTGCAAATGCATCAGAGATGTTGTTCTGTAAGAGTTCGCCTACAGTTCTAACTCTTCTGTTGCCAAGAGCGTCGATATCGTCGTCCTTAATCTGTCCATTACAGAACAGGATAAGGTTATTTACTGTGTTGATAACGTCTGAGCAGACAAGGCTTGTTCTTGTTTCGTACTTCTCTTCATCAAGACCATAGAACTTCTTGTTGAGCTTGTGTCTACCGATGTCTGAAAGCTCAAAGCCTCTTGCATTGAGGAAGAATTCCTGGAAGTAAGAGATGATTCTCTTAGGATCTGGGAATGTCTTGAGGTTCTGTGGGAGTGAGTTCTTGCAAGCCTCAACGATGCAGCCAATGTACTGGTTCTGGAATTCCTCGCCCTCTTCATGTCTATAAGCTTCACAGAGAATTCTCTCTCTTCTGAGGGTCTTGAGAATTGCCATTGAAGGTGCATCAAGGTCTACTGCATTTGTATCTACAACCTCAATAGTCTCAAAGCCCTTGTCTCTGAGTTCTGTGAGTTCGTTGATTCCAAGCTCATCGCCAGCACAGAATGAATACTCTCCATCCTGGTTCTTGATGTCCTTATATGAGAAATACTTAGCATCTTCTGCAACATCAGCTGTGCTGATAGTCTTTGATGTATAGAAAGCAGAAACAATCTTGTCTCTGGAGTCAACTCCGAGAACTCTGAGGAAGAATGTTACCAGGAATGGCTTCTTGCCAAAGGATACCTGGATGATGTTGTTAACCTTCTTCTTCTCTGTTGCTGCACTATTTTCAGTCTTCTTATTGTCAGCCTTTTCGTTCTTTCTTGTGAGAACGAATTCAAGCTTTGTACCTGAATATGGGTAAAGGGTACCATAATACTGGGAAGAAGCATCGTTCTTCTTGCCTTCTTTGAAGACAACGCCTGGTGAACGTACGATCTGAGAAACGATAACACGTTCTGCGCCATTGATAATGAAAGTACCGCGATCTGTCATGAGTGGGAAATCACCAAAGAAAATTTCCTTTTCCTTGATTTCACCATTCTTTGTCTCGAGAGATACTGTAGCCTTTACTGGAACTCCGTATGTTCTTCCCTTCTTCTTGCATTCTGACTCGGAATATTTGATTCCTTCCATATCGACAGAATAGCCCCTATATTCAACTGACATTTCGTCATTAGGTGCCTTGATTGGGAATGTTTCCTGGAATACAGCCTCCAGGCCATACTTATCGTTTGGAGCTTCTCCGTTGAGAACCTTATCCAGCTGCAGGAATTTTTTATAAGACTCAGTCTGAATTCCAATAAGATCCGGAAGTTCGCATACTTCTGGGAGCTCAGAGCCGATGTCTACTCTTTTTAATGCCTTACCGTCGCCGGCCATCATTGTACCTCCATAAAGAGCACAAAAAGTGCCCTGAAGCATTGTCATGCTTCTAATTAATCGGGTTTCTAAAAAGACACTTTATGCCACCGGAGTTACCGATGGCATAGTCCCTAGCCCTCCCGCGAGGGCCAGGTAAGTATTTAGTGGGTGTTATTTTACTTCGATAACACAACCAGCAGCTTCGAGCTTCTCCTTCATTGAAGCAGCCTCTTCCTTAGAAACAGCTTCCTTGAGAGTACCACCAGCTTCACAAAGCTCCTTAGCTTCCTTAAGACCGAGACCTGTGATTGCTCTTACTTCCTTGATACATGCAATCTTCTTTGCTGCATCAACTGACTTGAGGATAACGTTGAACTCTGTCTGCTCTTCAACAGCTTCTGCAGCTGCTGCTGGGCCTGCTGCTACTGCAGCTGCTGCTGCAACAACACCAAACTTCTCTTCCATCATCTTGATGAGATCAGAGATTTCCATAACACTCATGTTTGCGATTGATTCGAGGATTTCTTCCTTAGTAGCCATATTATCTTCTCCTAAATAAAATATTTTTTTGACGGTCTAGCAGGTTACGCGAAGACTAGGACCGTATTTATTAAGCTTCGGTAGAAGCAGCACCACCCTTTGACTCGACATATGCGAGAAGAGTTGCAGCAAGCTTCTGTACAGGTGCCTTCATTGTTCCCATGAGAGAAGCAATGAGTTCCAGCTTTGTTGGGAGCTTGGAAATTTCTTCAATCTGTGCAGCGCTAAGAAGCTCACCGTTAAGAAGAGCACCCTTAACCTGTACGTTTACGCCGTCCTTAGCTGCTCCGAAGAGTACCTTAGCAACAACGTTTGCTGTGTCGCCCTTAACGAGTGCAACAGCTGTTGGACCAACCATCTGCTCTTCAGCGCCACCCTTGTCGAGGTTCTTGAGAGCGATTTTTGCATAGCGGTTCTTAACAACTCTATAAGCAGCGTCATCCTTTCTCAGATTCTTTCTGATGTTAGTGATCTGCTCTACAGTCATTCCTCTGTAGTCTGTGAAGATGTATCCATCATAGCCTGCGAACTCTTCTCTGAGTGCTGCTACAGCATCTTCCTTAGCTGGGGTTACATGTGCCTTAAATTCTTCCATCACATTCCTCCTTAAGCATTAGCAGATGCAAGAGCATCTTTAACGTCTACATGAACGCCAGGGCCCATGGTTGAGGAAAGGGCAACTGAAAGAACAAAATCACCCTTAGCATCAGATGGCTTCTTTCTGAGGATTTCAGTAAGAGCTGTCTTTGCGTTTTCAGTGATCTTGTCAACATCCATGTTAACCTTACCTACTGCGAGGTGAACAACGCCTGTCTTATCAGAACGGAACTCTGTTCTACCCTTGTTAAGCTCTGCGAGAGCTTCCTTGATGTCGTTGGTTACAGTGTGTGTCTTTGGGTTTGGCATGAGGCCTCTTCTACCAAGGATTGGACCAAGTCTACCAACGTCCTTCATCATGTCTGGTGTTGCTACTGCAACATCGAATTCCATCCAGCCACCTCTAATCTTTTCGATGAGGTCTGTATCACCAACATATGCTGCGCCTGCGTCGAGAGCTTCCTGTGCCTTATCGCCCTTAGCGAAAACAAGAATCTTCTTCTGAGCAGAGAACTGGTGTGGAAGAACAACAGTGTCTCTAACAGTCTGGCTCTTCTTGAGAGAGAGCTTTACTGAAAGCTCAACAGTCTCAGTGAACTTAGCAAATGAGCATTCCTTTACGAGGTTTGCTGCATCTGTAAGAGCATAAGCCTTGTTTCTGTCTACCTTCTTAACTGCTTCCTGATACTTCTTACCTTTCTTCATCTTACTTCTCCACCTCTACGCCCATAGAACGAGCAGTTCCAGCTACGATTCTCTTAGCTGCATCCATATCGTTTGCATTAAGGTCTTCGAACTTGGTCTTAGCGATCTCTGTGAGCTGTGCATCAGTAAGCTTGCCCACCTTAGTCTTGTTAGGTGTGCCAGATGCTGTCTGGATGCCGAGTGCCTTCTTAATAAGAACAGCTGCTGGAGGAGTCTTCAGAACGAAAGTAAAGCTCTTGTCTGAGTAGACTGTGATGATAACTGGGAGGATGAGTCCAGCTTCGTAACCCTTGGTCTTGTCATTAAACTGCTGGACGAACTGAGGTGCGCTGACACCATGAGGGCCGAGTGCAGGACCAACTGGTGGTGCTGGTGTGGCCTTCTGGGCAGGGCACTGAAGCTTGATTACTGCGGTAACCTTCTTCTTTGCCATTTTCTTTCTCCTTACGTCGGAATCTGGTCTGAGTTGACCGATAATTTCGGATTCCGCGCTGGTATTAACGCTCACCATACGGTGGGCTCCCACCCTTCAACGAAGGGGAGTAAACAAAATTAAATAAAAATAAGAAAAACCGAAAGGCTCTGACTATGCCAGAACCTTTTCTACCTGTGTGAAATCTACGTCAACAGGTGTTGAACGACCGAAAATCTGAACTGAGAGGCGAAGTCTGCCTTTCTGAAGATCAATCTCTTCGATAATTCCATTAAATGATGCGAAAGGACCAGCGGTAACACGTACCTCTTCTCCCTTCAGGAAATCCTGCTTTGGCTTAAAGCTCTTTTCCTCTGGTACAGCACCAGTGCGAACAAGGATCTCTTTGTGCTCTCTAGCTGAAAGTGGTTTTGGAGGATTCTTGCCTGTTCTGTCTGCTGTTAAGAATCCAGTTACACCCTGAATTCTAGCAATTTTTGCTGTAGTTGTTCTCCAAGAATCTTCAGGGAGCTCAAGCTCAACGAGAATATAACCAGGAAGAAGCTTCTTGAGCTGAGTCTTCTTTTCACCCTTCTCTGTAAGTACATTAACAGTTTCCATTGGAACTGTTACACCTGTACAGTAAAGAGCAAAGTCAGCATCTGTTTCACGAAGCTTATTGATGATCCTTTCAATCTTCTGCTCGTATCCTGAATATGTATGAACTACGTACCAGCCTTTTTCCATTCTCTACAACCTCTAATTAGAACATTAAATCCATTACGAGACCGAGAAGTGTATCACAAAGACCGAGAGTAACACCTGCAGCGATAGTGAAGATAATAACTACCCAAGTTGAGTGAACTACAACCTCACGAGAAGGCCAGTTAACCTTCTTGAGTTCAGAGATACACTCTTTGAAAAACTTGCCAATTTTCTTCATTGAAAACTCCTTAGAAATTCGAGGTACCAGCAGGCCGAGAGAGATTCGAACTCCCAACACCCGGTTTTGGAGACCAGTGCTCTAACCGTTGGAGCTATCGGCCTGCTCGTACCTCGACAATCCAGATCCAAATTATTTGATCTTTGTTTCGCGATGCAGTGTGTGCTTGTGCTCAAATTTACAATACTTCATAAGCTCGAGCTTATTTGGTGTATTGCGGCGATTCTTTTCTGTAGTATAGTTCTTCTGCTTGCACTCTGTGCACTGAAGAGCAATCTTCTCTACTGGGCCTTTCTTCTTTGAACTTGCCATATCCTAACTCCTAACAACAGGTTTACCCGTCATTCTTGATAATTATGAGCCCTCGAGCGGATTTGAACCGACGACCCCCACCTTACCATGGTGGTGCTCTACCTACTGAGCTACAAGGGCGCTTACATATTCCTCTGATAAAGCAAACATGCAGGGGAAAATGTATCAAATCTCTATATAACTTGTCAAGAAGAGATGACAAATTATTCGTCTAAAACTCAATCGCATTATAAATTAACCCTTTCTCATCTTTTTGTCAAACGGTTGAGAAGAAATTTATATGCAATATGCACTCTTTTATATTACAAAGAATCCACAAGGTCAATTTCCGGACCGCTTTATATATATAAATATGTTTATTGTTTAGAAAAATAAAGAAATTTACTTGTAAACACAGATTAACATTTGTTTAGTTATTGAATATATTGCTTAAAATTAACTAAACTAAAAAGAACCAAGAAACCTATATAGGAGAATTGATATGGCAACTGAAGAACATATCAGATACGGCAAGTCCACAAAAGAAATCGCAATGGACTTCGCTGAACAGCTTAAGTACAACCAGGACGCAGACCTATATCATACAACCCAGGAAGGCAGATATCAGACAATTGCATACGCAATCAGAGATAGAATCATCCACCAGTGGCATCTTTCAAGAAAGACACAGAGAGATAAGCATTCTAAGAGAGTATATTACCTCTCTCTTGAATTCCTCATGGGAAGAGCAATGACAAACAACATCATCAACCTTGGCATTGAAAAGAATGTTAAGGAAGCTCTTGCAAGCCTCGGCTACAGCTATGAGGAACTTGCTGATGTTGAACCAGATGCTGGTCTTGGAAACGGAGGCCTTGGTCGTCTTGCTGCATGTTTCATGGACAGCCTTGCAACACTTGAACTCCCTGCTTATGGCTATGGCATCAGATACAATTATGGTATTTTCAGACAGCAGATCAGAAACGGCTGGCAGGTCGAACAGCCAGACAACTGGCTCAAGGATGGAAATCCTTGGGAACTCAAGAGACCAGACCTTATCTACCCTGTCTATTTTGGCGGTGAAGTAAAGTACATCAACGAAAACGGAAAGGACACATTCAAGTGGGTTCCAAACGAACTCGTTAACGGCATGGCTTACGACACACCAATTGTTGGCTACGGTGGCAAGACAATCAACACTCTCAGACTTTGGTCAGCACAGAGCCCAGATGGCTTCTCATTCCAGGAATTCAACTCTGGAGACTACACAGAAGCTGTAAGAAACAAGATCAATGCGGAGACACTTTCTCAGGTTCTCTATCCAAATGATACTCTCTACATGGGCAAGGAGCTCAGACTCAAGCAGCAGTATTTCTTCGTATCCTGCTCACTCCAGGATATCGTAAGACGCTTTAAGAGAACTGGCAGCTACGACTGGAAGAAGTTCCCAGAAGAAGCAGCTATCCAGCTCAACGACACTCACCCATCACTCTCAGTTCCAGAGTTGATGAGACTTCTCATTGACCAGGAAGGCCTTGGTTGGGACGAAGCTTGGGATATTACAGTCAAGACAATGGGCTATACAAACCACACACTCATGCCAGAAGCACTCGAGAAGTGGCCACTCCCAATGCTTGAGAGCATCCTCCCAAGACACATGCAGATCATTTATGAAATCAACCAGAGATTCATAGAAGAGGCTGTTGCATTCTTCCCTATGCATACAGACAAGATTTCAAAGGTTTCAATCATCGAGGAATCAACACCAAAGATGGTAAGAATGGCAAACCTTTCAATCATTGGCTCTCACTCAACAAACGGTGTAGCAGCTCTCCACTCAGACCTTCTCGTAAAGTCCATGTTCCCAGAGTTCTCATTGATCTATCCAGATAGATTCAATAACAAGACAAACGGCATCACACAGAGAAGATGGCTCCTTGATGCAAACCCAGGGCTTGCAAACCTCATTACAGATACAATTGGCAGCAAGTGGATTACAAACTTCGATGAAATTGCAAACCTTAAGCCATATGCTGAAGACCCTGCATTTGTTGAAGAGTTTGCAAAGATCAAGTACCAGGCAAAGCTCAATGCAGCATCATTCTTGAAGAAGGACTGTGGAATCATCCTCAATCCAGAGACTCTCATCGACGTTCAGGTTAAGAGAATCCATGAGTACAAGAGACAGCTTTTGAATGCACTCAATGTAATCATGATCTATAACAGAATGAAGAGTGATAAGGCTTACAGAGACTCCTTCACACCAACAACATTCCTCTTCGGCGGAAAGGCTGCACCTGGATATGTGAATGCAAAGCTCATCATTAAGTTCATCAATAACATTGCTAAGGTTGTTAACTCAGATCCACAGGTAAACAAGCTCTTGCAGGTACACTTCATGCCTAACTATAGAGTAACAATGGCAGAAAGCATTATTCCTGCAACAAATATCTCGGAGCAGATCTCAACAGCTGGTACAGAAGCTTCTGGTACAGGCAACATGAAGTTCATGGTTAACGGTGCGCTTACTATGGGTACTCTCGACGGTGCGAACGTAGAGATTGCAGAAGAAGTTGGCAGAGACAACATCTTCATCTTTGGACATACTGAAGACCAGATTGCTGCTCTCAGCAAGAATTACAATCCATATGAATGGGCATATTCAGATCCAGAGATTAAGTCAATGCTCGAGCTTGTTGACTCTTACCACTTCAACATCCACGAGCCACACATCTTCGAGCCACTCAAGAAGTCACTCTTCGACTACGGTGACAAGTATTATCTCTTCGCAGACCTTAGAATGTACCATGATGAACATGAGAGAGCTACAAAGCTCTACAGCGAAAACCCAGCAGAATGGAACAAGAAGGCTGTTATCAACATTGCATCCTCTGCAAAGTTCTCATCAGACAGAACTATCAAGGAATATGCTGATGAAATTTGGAAGATTAAGCCATGTAAGGTTAAGAAGTCCAAGGATGATTCAGTACTTGAAGATGCAAAGAATGTAGACTAATCTGCGTCAAAACACACATATGAGAAACAGGGACACTGTGAGTGCCCCTGTTTTTTTCATTGCATTTATTTTTTTAGCAGAGTTCCATGAAGATTTCGTATTCTTGAGCTGTATAACAGTAAAATACAACGTACATCGGCCACTCTGGATGGTATTCGAAATATCCCATTACAGACTGAAGTGCAATCTCAATCGCAGGCTTCTTAGGATAACCATATACACCTGTACTGATCAGAGGAAACGCTACAGACTTCAAACCGTTCTCTCTAGCCCTCTCCAGTGCTGTGATATAGCAAGAGGCAAGACGTTCCGCGTCTTTTTCCCGGTTTCTATATATAGGGCCAACAGTATGAATGATGTTAGAGCATTTCATATCATATGCCTTGGTTATCTTTGACTCACCGCACTCACAGCCATTGAGAGTAAGACACTCTTGGTAAAGCTCTATTCCGGCAGCATTGTGGATAGCACCATCAACACCGCCACCGCCAAGCAATGTACGGTTTGCAGCATTTACAACTGCATCACCCTCAAATTCTGTAATATCGCCATGCACAACTGAAATCTGTGAGATATCCAAAGCTGAGATGATTTCCTCAATGAAGTCCTTTTCGATTATTATTCCATTGATTACAAAGCCATCATAGTCGACAAATTCATCTACAAAAGCAGAATAAAGGTCATAGAAGCTAATCTCACGGAGGCCTTCACCCTCCTCCAATAGTTCGAGATACTCATGATCATGATCTTTGATTGTCTTTCCAGAAAGGTATGTTTCCTTTCCTAAGAGAGCAGCTTCTAGTAACACATGGAATAGTGCATCATCGAAGTCTACAGTTGGATTTAAAACGATTTTCTCTGTAAGTTTTTTTATCGCTGTTACGTCTTTTCTATTTCTCATACTGTAAATATAGTACTATTTATTCCAGTTTCATCAAATATTGGCGACAAAAGAGATAGTAACCTATTCCAATATGGAGGATAGCCATTGCAGCCTCTATAAGATAAGGCGTGCTTCTTTTCTAAAGTAACATCGAGAGTCCAAGTCGTGCCATCTAACAGCTCTGGATTGTAGAAGTTGCTTTTCCAACCTGTGAGATATAATTCATTGAATAAAGAAAAGCAGAAACTCTTCCAGTAATCAGCGGAAACAGCGCCCTTCTTATCTAACCCTAGTTTTTCAGATGAAATCTTATATTTGATAACGTTATCGCCTGCTGTAATTTTTAATGCTATTACATCTTTATTGGCATATACGCCATTGATCGATAAATAGAAGCTCTTAACAATCGAGGAATATTCAGACTTTCCACAAACAGTACCAAACTTCTGCTTGCAAGCTTTGCATTTAAATGCACTATTCTGAGAGATATCTACTCCCATTTCAAGCTTGCCACCATAATCTATTTGCATCACCTTCGTGCTTCCGCACTTAGGACATACAACATCCATTTTATCTTCCCCCTTGATAGATAAAATCAATATTATATCCCTGTTGTATACAACAACGCCTAAAACTAACCTGTTTTAGTAGAACATCATCATCATTAATAGCACATTTTTACGGAAAAATGTAAAAAATAATTTATCTAGGATAAACCATCTATATTTAATATGAAAACAAGATATTTTCAACATTAAGCTTGGCATTTTTGAAAAGTTTTTTATTTTTAGTAATTTTTTAAATATTTTATTAGATATTCAATAATTTATTAGAATACTATTTATTAATAACTAAATTTTAGTTTTATAGACTTTCCATCCATCTTTGGGGTTTTTCCAAATAGTAAAAGAATTGTTGGAGCAATGTCGACAATCCTACACTCCAGATTACTGCATTCAACATTGAAGCCAGAGAAAATCAAAGGAGAAAAAGGCCCCTTCTCAGGCAAGAATCCATGGGATGAAGCTCTCTTGATATTTTCCAGGAGAATTTCTGACTTACTATCCTTGAAAGCCACTGAATCGGCGGCCTCAACCTCAAACGAAAATTCTCCATCAAGGTTATAGTTATCAATAAGTTCCTTCTTTGTGAATATTCTATCTATCGTTCCCGGGTTGTCCAAAGCAATTTGGCTAAGAACCTCAAAGGCCTCTTTTTCATCGATATCATTGATATAAATCTGAGAGGAAAGAGAGACAGTATAGCAATGGATTCTATCTCCATAGCCTTTTCTGTCTATCGCCTCCTGAAGATAGAAGTACTTTGTAAAGTTTCGGTGTCCATGATCGCCCAGAACAACAAATAGCGTATCATCAAAGATTCCAGCACTCTCGAAGGCAGATAAGACCTCACCTATCTTCTCATCGATGAAGGATATAGCATGAAGTACATTTTCGCTCTCTGCTCCACAATTATGCCTTTGATGATCTAGGTATGAAAGATGTAGAAAGGACAAGCCAGGCTTTTCTTCCTTGATGATATCTGCATAAACGCTTGCTGCAAAGTTATCCATTGCAGGCGTTCTCATCCAACAGAGCTTGTCCTTATGTCTTTTATAGAAATCGAAGCCCTTTGGAGAAGCTGCACTTCTGAACCTTTCATCAGAATCCTCAAATTCCCCATCTGCCCAAATTTCAGGAACAAGAATATCTATGTCAGCCCCGCCAAGAACTGGCCACATTACTGCAGCTGTCTTAACATCAACATAATCTGTTATTAAAGGCACCTTAATAGCATCCCTATACCATTTCCAGTCCCCGGTCTTTCTATCGTAGTTGTGAAAGAGTCCAGTTTTATTCGGATAACAGCCGGTCATGATTGATGCATGGCATGGATACGTGTAAGTAGGATAAATGCTCATAATCTTTGGCACTATCGCGGCCTTGGAAAGAAGCCTTCCCATGTTAGGAAGGCTCTCGAAATGCTTAAGGTCGCTCTCAATGAGGGCATCTATAGAAATTACCGATACGTACATTAGAACTGCCAGCTATTGTACTCGAAAGGCTGTACTTCTGGTTCGCCCTTGTCGTTTTCTTCGTTCTTGCAATACTCGAGATACTCCTCGTAAACCTTTTTGATATCCACGCCTTCAAGCTGAGGGATTACCCTGCTTGCCTCTGTAAGGAAGTGAACCTCGTCTCTGCCCATTGCCCTGCCCTTCTTTGTATGGAGGTCATAAGCATAATCTGGAACCTCTGCACCTCTACCGTGTGCAAAGTCCTTAATAAGCATATTCTTAACGTTATCAGAACTTCTTTCCTTGTACTGTCTGCAAAGATATCTGATTGCATGGATGAAGAAGATTGGCCTATCTCCATCGTTATAGAGGAATTCCTTTCTGATGTTGTTGAGTGTATAGATTAACTCTGGAGCGTGAACATCGCCAAAGCCAATATCCTCTACTGAAATAGCAAGAAGTCTTCTCCACATCTTATCCTCGAACTGAGGGCTTGTGATGTACATCTCATAAGCTGCTGCGAGAGCATTGTGCTCAAGACCTCTTCTGATAGACTTCTGGAGCATTGAGATAACCTCGTCTCCTGAGATACCGTTTCTTGTTGTTACTGATGCCCATGGGTCATATGACATGAATTTGCTCATTTTTCTTATCCTTTAATGCCTGATGAAGAAACACCGGCTACGAAATATTTCTGAGTTACTGTAAAGAGGATGAGGATTGGAATAATAGCCAAGGATGCACCTGCAAGCTGGACTGGGATATTCGCACCACCTCTTTCCTGGAAGAACTTAAGCGCTGGAGTGATCATCTGCTTATCAATTGAGTTGATGAAGAGATATGGGTCAAGGAAGTTATTCCAGATGTTGATAAAGCTGAAAAGAACAGTTGTAGCGATGGATGGACCAGAAAGAGGAAGGAAGATTGATGAGAGAATCCTTGGATGTGAACAGCCATCGATTCTTGCAGCCTCTGAGAAATCCTCTGGGATAGACCTAAAGAACTCTGTCATCAGCATAAGATAGAATACCTCTGTGATTTCAGGAAGAATGATTGACCACTTGGTATCGAGAAGATGGAGAGTCTTGAAATAAAGGTAACGAGGTACCATTGTTGTCTCACCAGGAACCATCATAGTTGCTAGAAGCAAGCCAAGGATGAATCCTCTGCCCTTGAACTTCAATCTGCTAAATGCATAGCTAGCAGGAAGAGTAACCAAGAGACGAAGCAAAATTGTTATCACAACTGTTACGATTGTATTGGAGTACCAATCAAGGTAATTCTTATGCAAGAATACTGTCTTATAGTTCTCCATTGTTGGCTTGATAATGTAATAGAAAGGCTCATATGCATCGCCAGATACTCTGAAAGAGATGAGAACCATCATGAAAAATGGAAATAATGCAACGAGTGCGATAAGCCATGCTGTTAAAGTAAGAGCCTTAGAGCCCGCACTATTTTTTATCTGTTTTCCCATACGGCCCTCACTTTATCAAGAATCTTGTTGAATGCAATGATGATCAATGTAAATAGAGTTCCCTCTGCAGCAGCAATGGAGAACTTCATATATGTGAATGCATCCTCGTAAATCTGAAGAGAAAGAACTCTAGAGGAAGATGCAGGTCCGCCATTTGTAAGTGAAACTACTGTTGTGTAGCTCTTGAATGAGTTGATGACTGTGATTGTCAAAAGCATGAAGAGCGCAGATGAAATCATTGGGAGAACGATATATCTGATTCTCTGCAAGCCAGATGCGCCTTCTATATCTGCAACCTCAAAGAGATCGTTTGGGATATCCTGGAGAGCAGCAAGGATTGTGATTGTATTGAATGCCATTGCAAGCCATGCACCAATGATAGCTGTCATAGGGAGAGCCAAATCTGGACTTGAGAACCACTTTGGGCCAGCTTCTCCAAAGGCACGGAAAATAGCATTGATAGGACCTTTTGTTGGATTGAATAGGTATTTCAATACGATACCGATAGCGATAACGTTGGTTACATATGGCAGATATGCCATTGTCCTGACGAAGGTACGTCCTCTGAACTTTCTATTGAGGAGCATAGCTGTCAGGAAGCCACCGACCATAACAACTACTGTATAGATCAGTGCATACTGAAAGGATTTCTCCAGAGAAGTCCAAAAGGAATTGCTCTGGAGAACCTTTACATAATTCTCCAAGCCTACAAAGGTAGTATCAGAAACAGTCCTGATGGAGTTTCTGCCAAGAAAGCTGACTGCGAAGCCGTAGATGAGAGGATATACCTTAAATACGGCAAACAATACCACGAATGGGAGAATGAAAATATATCCCGTGCGTGCATCTCTTAAATTACTTTTTGTAAGCTTGGTTTTCATTTCTGTACCTTAGATTACTGAACGTTCTTGATAGCCTCATTAACTCTGTTAACAACGTTATCAATTGTTACATCGATTGACTGGAGACCGAGGAAGTATGCTTCAAGCTCGTCTTCTACGATGTTGTCATACTCACCAGCAGCTGTACCGATGATGTCAGACTCTGTTGTGCCAAGACCTGTGTTAATCCAAGCATTATAGATTTCATCAACTGTTACCTGACCGTTTGATGCATCAGCTACGCTTGAGAATGCGAGGTTCTTATCTTCCTCTGAAAGTGTTGCAAGAGCAGGAATACCACCCTCGTACTTCCACTGGTTTTCACCAAGCCAGAGTACGTACTCGAGAGCTTCTTCTGGGTGTGCTGCGTTCTTGTTAACTGAGACATAACCCATTGATACGAGGTTGTTTGCGCCGTTTTCATTGCCTGTTGATGGCATTGGTGCTACACCATAGCTCCAATCCTTTGGATAGTCTGTCTGGCTGTTAAGAAGTCTTGTGAACCAGTTGCCGTTAGGGAACATAGCAATGTGGTCACCAGCGAGAGCATAGTAGTTCCATGATGCGTTCTCGTTCTTGAACTCTTCTACTGACATCTGAACCTTGAGTTCGTTGCCGAGTGTAGCATAGAATTCGATAGCTTCTCTCCATCTTGGGTCATCGAAGTTACATGTTCCATCTTCCTTGTAAAGAGGGATTTCTTCCTGCTTAGCAAGCATGATTGTCCATGGTGGGTCGATGCTCATGTGTGAGCCATAGATACCCTTTGAAGGATCTGTGAGCTTCTTTGCTGTCTCAACATATTCATCCCATGTCCAAGGACCTTCTGGATAAGGAACACCAGCTGCATCGAAAAGGTTCCTGTTAAAGAATACGCACCAAAGTTCCTGCTTAACTGGAACTGAGTAGAATTCACCTGACTCGTCAGCTGGGAGGTAGCCACCGTAAACAGAATTTACGTCAACACCAGCTGCTGCTGCGAGCTCTGAAAGTGGTGCGAAGAAACCAGCTTCTACTCTTTCATAGTAGAACTTTGGTCCGAGAGATGGGATAACGTCAATTGTGCGACCTGCGAGAAGGTCAATATTAACCTTTGCATCGTGGTCATCGTCGTTGCCTGGTGTTGGCTGTACGTCAACATGGATGCCAGTCTCTGCTTCGAAATCAGCATTCATTCTGTTGTACCATTCTTCATTAGCATATGAAGCACGACATACTGTTGTAACAACTCTCTGTTCTGTTGAAGCTGTTGCGCTTTCATTTGAACCCTGTGCGAAGAGCATGGAAGCTGCAGCCACGATGAGCAGCGCTGTGCATACAATTTTCTTCATTTTAAGACTCCTTATTTTCTCTTGTTTTCTTCAAGAATAGTCAAAATTCTTTCTCTGTAGGTTCTGTCCCTACCTTCCCACTCAGGCTCTACAACAGAACCTGTTGAGTAGAAATAATCTTCATCCTTACCTTCAATCTGTCCCTGGAGAGTATGCTTGTCGATAGCATATTCAGGAATCTCTGGCTTGATATTTCCAGCCTTGTATTCCTTCATAATCCAGTTATACATCTCATCTGAAGATCTATCCTTCATAGACTTGCAGAGATATCTAACAGCATGGATTGCAAAAAGGCCTCTGTCGCCATCCTGTACAATGGTCTTTCTCATCTGGTCGAGAGAGTTGATATAGATTGCAGCCATCTCATTTGCGAAACCAACATCTTCTACGCTGATTACCTTAAGTCTGAACCAAAGATACTCTTCCAACTCCTTGCTTGTGATAAGCATTTCATATGCAAGAGTAGCAGCGTTTTCTGGATGATTTCTTCTGATTTCTTTCTGAAGCGCAGAAATAACAAGATCTGCAGCTAGACCTGATCTAGTCTGGCACTTCTGCCAGTGGTCATATGGGAATGAACTCATAATTTACCTCTATACGTGAAAAATCCTTAACAGTATATTTCAAAGCTTTTTTGCCATTCTATAAGAAGAATTCTCTTATTTTTTTGAAAAAATCTCTTTTAGGTGTATCATTATTTGATTATAGGAGGAATTTTATTTGAGATACCTTCAAGAAATAATTAATGATAGCAACCTTGTTGAGGCTTGGAGATTTTCTTCTTTGGCAATCGATGCTGCTCCTTTTAAGGACTTAAGAGTCAAACAGGGAGGTTTTGGTCTTCATGGCAAAACATTCTGGCTCCAGAGAATATCAAAAAGAAAATTCCACGTTTTTGTATACACTGTTTCTGGGGAAGGAGAAATCCTTCTTGAGGATGGAACCCTACTCCATCAAAATAGAGGAGACCTCTTCATTTCCTGGTCCAGGGGACAAGGACACTACGAACGAACAGTAGGCGATGAGCCATGGGGAATGCTTTGGCTTACTGTTTGGGAAGATTCCCCATATTTCTCAATCACTGAGAAAGACTGGGAGATGAGAAACTGCATAGAGTTTGTCGATAACATGTCGATTATTGCAAAGAATATCATCAAGGAGGAGCGTACTGCCGATAAGAGAAGCTACGAGGCATTGCTCTTATACGAAAAGCTCTTTTTGCTAGATTTTGAAAGAAGTCTTTGTTTATCAAAAATACCAATACTCAATGAGCATAGAATCAAAATTGAAGCTCTTTGGGACAAAGTAGTATCTAGGCTCCACGAGAATTGGCCTTTGGTGAGACTTTCAGAGGAAGCTGGCTATAGTCGCGCTCATTTTATTAGACTCTGCCAGGAAATCTATGGAAAGAATCCCGGAGAGATTGTCAGAGACATGAGGATGAAGCAAGCTGAAGTTATACTCCGAAACTCCACCACAACAATCCAACAATTGGCAGAGAGGGTTGGATTCCAAAATATCTCAACATTCTCAACGGCATTCAAGGCATACAGTGGGCAAACTCCTAGGGAATTCAGGAAAACGAAAAGTTCATTGAAATGATAAGAAATAGAATTGGCAGGAAAAATCCTGCCCTTGTTTTTCGTTTTTTAACAACTAAATAGGAAGATAACTAAAGAGATGTCCCAAAATTGGGGAGATGATCAAAGCTGGGATATAGTGAGCAGTCTTGAACTCCTTGATTCCAAGAAGTCCCATTGAGAGGATAATCAACAAGAAGCCACCTGAAGCTGCAATATATCCAATGCCCGATTCACCTAAAATTGGAGAGATGAAGGAGCCTGCAACAACGAAGAATCCCTGGTAAATGAGAACAACTATAGAGGAAAGAAGAACGCCCCTTCCATATGTTGCTGCAAATACAACTGCCATAAATCCGTCCATTACAGACTTTATGAGGATGAGACTATTGTCTCCTGTAGTACCAGCGTTTATAGAGCCAACAATTGCCATCGCTCCAGAGCAGAAGAGGATTGATGAATCCAAGAATCCCTTTCCAAAGCTGTTATCATCGCCCTCTCTCTTGAACTTGTTTCCAAGGCCCTCAATTCTTTCATCGAGCTTAAGTGCTGCACCGATGAAGCCACCAAAGATCAGCGAAAACAGAAGAGCGAGAACAGAAAGGTCTGTCATGGCCATATCGATTCCAAGAATTAAAGTAACAACTCCAGCGCTTGTCATTACAACGCTCTGAAAGTTGCTTGAAACATGCTTTTTCATTAATAGACCAATTGAACCGCCTAAAATTACTGCCAATGCATTGATGAGAGTAACTAACATGCTTCAGATATTATCACCATGGAGAAAGTTGAAAAAGTCCCTTGGTATGATAACATAAAACAATGGACGCAATTATTCTTGCAGCAGGACTATCTGAGAGAATGGGAAGAAATAAGCTTCTCCTTCCTTTTGGCGAGTCGACAATCCTGAATTGTGTAATAGAAAAAGCAAAGCCCTTTGCAGATAGAATCATTGTTGTCACAGGACATGAAAGCAATTTGATAGAAGCATCCATAAAAGATGATGGAATAATCTTTGCATTCAATGAGAACTATAAAAAAGGGCAAAAAGGCAGCGTGCTCAGAGGCATAAAGGAGAGCATTGACGACTTTTTCATCATTCCTGGAGATGTTCCAATGATTGCATGTGAGGATATCTGCAATACCATTGCGCTTTTGAAGAATGCTAGCGCTGCAAGGTGCTTCTTCAAAGATATTCCAGCTCATCCTGTTGCATTCAAAAAGGAAAACCGGGAAAAGCTCCTATCTTACCCCGGTCCAATCAAAAATTATTTAGATGAAATCGGCTTTAGTCGCCATCAGGGAACCATTGGCTCTGCTTTTGACGCAGATACCTCAATCCGCTATGAGTCCCTGCTGACAGGAAACCCCGATTCGTCCCTCCTCTAAAAACAGCTTTATTCTGCATCCACTCAATAGCTGTCCGGAGAGAAGTGCCTTAGACAACTTGTTTTCTACCTCATTCTGAATGCATCTCCTAATTGGTCGTGCGCCAAATACAGGATCAAAGCCTTCTTCTGCGATATAACCTTCAACATCTTTGTCCCAAGTTAGGCTATAGCTCTTTCTTCTAAGTCTCTCTCCAAGCTCTTTAAGCTGGATTTCCACGATTTTCTCAATCTGTGGCTTTCGCAGAGGATTGAAGATGACAATCTCATCAATTCTATTGATGAATTCAGGCTTGAAGGAACGAGATATAATATCCCTTACCTTTGCCTCAGCATTCTCAGGATCCTGAAGGATATACTCACTTCCCAGGTTACTTGTCATTATGATGATAGTGTTGGTGAAATCTACAACTCTACCCTGGCCATCTGTAAGTCTTCCATCATCAAGCACCTGCAATAGAATATTGAAAACATCTGGATGGGCCTTCTCAATCTCATCGAAAAGCACGACAGAATAAGGTCTTCTTCTGACGACTTCTGTAAGCTGTCCACCCTGATCATATCCTACATAGCCTGGAGGCGCACCGATGAGTCTAGATACAGAATGCTTCTCCATGTACTCAGACATATCGATACGAGTCAGGGCCTTTTCATCATCAAACAGGAAACCTGCCAAAACCTTTGCAAGGAGAGTCTTTCCCACACCAGTAGGACCTGCGAAGAGAAATGATCCCAGAGGTCTATTCTCATCTCCGATTCCTGCCTTGTTCCTCCTAATTGCATTAGAGACAGCTTCTATTGCCTCATCCTGCCCAACGACAGATTTTGACAGAGTATTCTCGAGGTTCACATACTTCTGCATTTCAGAACTCATCATCTTCTGTACAGGAACACCTGTCCAAGCAGATACGATTCTGGCAACATCGTCCTCTGTGACCTCCTCCCTCAGCAATCTTCTGTCATCCTCCTTAAAGGAGTTGACCTTCTCCTCAGCCTTTTCGACTTCTCTCAAAAGCTCAGGCAACTTTCCATGCTTAATCATCGCAGCTGTTGAAAGATCTCCACTTCTCTCTGCCGCCTGCTCTTCAAAATGGAGTTTTTCCAATTCGCTTTTCTTGTGCCTGAGATCCATAATGGCTTCCTTTTCATTCATCCACTCAAGGTTCAATGCATCAAACCTTGTCTGCAGATCTGCAAGCTCCTTATTAATCTTTTCCAGCCTATCCTTAGAAGCATTATCATCCTCTCTTGAAAGTGCCTGCTTCTCGATATTAAGCTGAAGCATCTTTCTCTGGAGCTTATCTAGCTCCTCTGGCTGGCTTTCGATTTCCATCTTTATCTGCGATGCTGCCTCGTCAATTAAATCGATAGCCTTATCTGGAAGGAATCTGTTTGTAAGGTACCTATCTGATAGCGTTGCAGCAGCAACTAGAGCTTCATCCTTGATTCTTACGCCGTGGTGCACCTCATACTTGCTCTGCAAGCCTCTAAGAATGGAAATGGTATCTTCAACAGAAGGCTCTTTTGTATATACAGGCTGGAATCTTCTTTCGAGAGCCTTATCGCTTTCTATATACTTTCTATACTCATCAAGAGTTGTTGCACCAATTGCATGAAGCTCTCCTCTTGCTAGCGCTGGTTTGATAAGATTGGATGCATCAGTAGATCCCTCTGATGCTCCAGCCCCCACAATTGTATGCAATTCATCTATAAAGAGAATAATCTCACCATCGCTTTTAGTGACTTCATTGATTACTCCCTTAAGTCTCTCCTCAAACTCACCCCTGAACTTAGCACCTGCAATCAAGGCTCCGATATCAAGAGAAAGAAGTCTCTTGTTTGCCAATGTTTCAGGTACATCGCCCTTTGCAATTCTCTGAGCAAGGCCCTCAACAATTGCTGTCTTACCTACTCCAGGCTCGCCGATGAGACCTGGATTGTTCTTTGTTCTTCTGCAGAGAACCTGCATCACTCTTCTAATTTCCTCATCTCTACCGATGACAGGATCAAGCTTATCCTCTCTTGCTGAGCGAGTAAGGTCTTTGCAATACTTGTCGAGAACTTTATAGTTGCCTTCAGGGTCCTGGCTTGTAATTCGCTGATTGCCCCTGATTGACTTCAGTGCTGATAGAACACTATCCTTGGTGACTCCTAGCTTAATGAGGGCATCCTTTTCTGGACATTCATCTGTCAAAAGTGCGAGCAGAAAATGCTCTGATGATATATATTCATCCTTAAATTCCGCAGCAGCCTTGTCGCATGCATTGAGAATTCTTGCAGCAGATCTTGAGAATGCTCTCTGAGCTTCTCCATATGTCTTTGGAAGTCTTGAGATTATTCCATCCATCTCAGAGATTACTCTATCTGGAGAAACGCCCAGTTTCTGGAAAAGAGGATAAAGAACACCTTCCCTGTCCTCTGTCAGAGCTATGATGATATGAGCTGGTGTTACTTCTGCATTCTGCTTTGAATCTGCAATAGCTACAGCGCTTTCAATTGCCTTCTGAAGCTTTACAGTAAATTTTTCATAGTTCATTCAATCCCCTCTCTTAAAGAAGCAAATTTACACTATGAAATATAATAATGAAGATTGAAATCGGAAAGCTTATGCCTTGAGGAACTCAAGATAGCTGGTAATCAAGGAAATAGCTGCATCTCTATCAAATGTTCTGAATACAGCTACCTGGAAGCAACAGGACTCAATGAGATAGAAAAGATTGCGGCTTACTGCCTCTACATCACACTTCTTGATTGTATTGTTGCTGATTCCCTGTCTTAAAAGTCTCTTCAGAAGAATGATGAGCTTGATTGTTCTTTCCTCGATTACCTTTGAAAAATCTACGCCTCTTTTCTTTTCTGAAAGCATGAATTCCATAAGGTTGGAAACTGTAGCATCATGAGTTGATGCATAATCAAGAACATCCTTGAAGATTTTGAAAATTCTATCGAGCTCTGTATCATCATTCTCTGCCCATGCAATTGCAGAGTAGCGCTTGAACATCTTGCCTGTAACGAGCTTCACAGCATAGTAGTAGATATCGTTCTTATCGTTGAAATACTGATAAACAGTTGGTCTAGAAATACCACTCTCTTCTGCAATCAGTGACAGATTAGCTTCACGATAACCCTCGCGTGCGAATACTGCGAGAGCTGAACTCATGATTAATTCTTTTCTTTCTTCTTTATCTACTTTTTTAGGCATGTTACGCATAGTTTATTACTTTTGCAAAAAAATTCAAATGCTATAATGTAAATATGGCTGACCTAATTGTTTATATGCTGTTGCTTTCAATTACACCAGGGCCTAATACTATTGCCAGCTTGATAAATGCATCAGAGAAGGGATTCTTCAAAGGCATCACGCTAAATCTTGGCATGGTCACAGGCATTTTCACCATAGCGTCTGCCTCCTACGTAATCCTAGCAACATTGGGAAAGAGCATTCCTACATCAAGTCCTGTCTTTCAAATCCTAGGTGCAATATATCTTCTTTATTTAGCATATAGTCTAGCCACCAAGGGCAAGATATCCTTGGAAGCCGATAATAAAGGAGGCTTTAAGACAGGATTTATGATGCAGTTAGTGAATATAAAAGTATTCCTGCTATGCATCACAGCCATATCTTCATTCATCATCCCCAATAGCATGGGATATCCTGCAGTACTGCTCATTCCTGCAATATGCTTCTTAAGCCAGATTGCTTGGGCTCTCTTTGGATCTGCGATCTCAAATATTTATAGAAAGTACAGCAAAGCTATCAATATTGTATTTGCATTGATGCTCTTATATTTGGCAATCAAGAATGTTATTGCCTTTATAGAGGCAATATAAAAGGCCCTCTTTCAAGGGCCTGATCATTAGAATGAGTATTTATCCGAAATGGTTGCTACCATGACTGCTTTGATTGTATGCATTCTGTTCTCTGCCTCATCAAAGACTACGGAGTTCTTGCTTCTGAATACCTCGTCAGTTACCTCCATCTCCTTGAGACCAAACTTCTCATAAACATACTCAGCTGTTGTTGTATTCATATCGTGGAAAGAAGGGAGGCAGTGTTCGAAGAGTGTTGTTTCCTTTCCAGATGCTGCCATCAATGCTGCAGTTACCTGATAAGGCTTCAAGAGAGCAATACGCTCAGCCATCTTATCTTCCTCGCCCATTGAGCACCAAATGTCTGTATATATAACGTCGGCATCCTTTACTGCTTCATATGGATCTTCTGTAAGGAGGATGGAACCACCGCTAGCCTCTGCCCAAGCCTTGCACTCTGCAACTAAGCTATCTGCAGGAAGAAGGGACTTTGGAGCGCCTACTGCATAGCTCATTCCAACCTTAGATGCGCCAATCATGAGACCATTAGCAACGTTGTTTCTGCCATCGCCGATGAAAGCAAGCTTGATTTCATTGAGCTTTTTGCCTGTATATTCAACTGCTGTCATAAAGTCTGCGAGAACCTGTGTTGGGTGGTCATCATCTGTAAGGCCATTCCATACTGGTACGCCAGCATATGCTGCAATATCTTCTACCACCTTGTGAGCAAAGCCTCTATATTCAATTCCATCATAGAGATGGCCAAGAACCTTTGATGTATCTTCAAGAGATTCCTTCTTACCCATCTGTGAATTTGTAAGGAATGTAACACCTGCACCTTCATCAAAAGCTGCAACTTCGAATGAACAGCGAGTTCTTGTAGATGTCTTATCGAAAAGAAGAACAATGTTCTTTCCATCAAGAAGCTTTCCCTCTAAGCCAGGAGCTGTGCCCTTTCCTTTTTTCTTGGACTTGAGCGCCATTGAGAGCTCAATTAAATACTCAATTTCTTCCTTTGTATAATCCTTTAGAGTTAGAAAACTTCTGCCTTTAAGATTCATTTTTATTCCCTCCACATGCAGAGAGAATACATATTTATGCATTATTTGTCAATAAAAGTTAAAAATATTGTATATTTAATCACTTTCAATGAATTCTGCATTAGCAAAAGATATCTTATCTGCGGTGCTTTCCATACTTACGAGCACTGTTGAAAGCTTATCTTTTTTCTTAGAGGCGCTATCGAGACTATCTGAAGCCTTATCAACGGCCTTCTTAGATTCATCGATAGCTTTTGAAAGATCAGCAAAATATTTCTTAAGAACCTCGAAGTTCTTCCAGATCTTAGAAGTATACTGCTCAATCTGAAGTGTTCTAAAGCCAAGGCTGAGTGAATTGAGGAGAGCTGCAAAGTTATTTGGACCAGTGAGGATAACCCTGAACTCGCTCTGAAGGCGCTCAACAAGACCTTCCATTCTCAAAAGCTCTGCATATATGCTCTCTGCAGGTAGGAATAGAATAGCAAAGTCGGTGGTTTCTGGAGGGAGAATATACTTTTTGTTGATATCCCTTGCCTCAGAGATTACGCGCTCCTTGAGCATCTTGAGTGATGCCGCAATCTGAGTTTCATCTTTTGATTCAATTGATTCCTTGTACTTAACATAGTCTGTTGTTGGAAACTTTGAGTCGATAGGAAGATAAACATCACCCATGCCTTCCTTACCTGGCAATCTGATTGCAAACTCAACCCTCTCCTTCTTCCCGGAAGGTGAGTAATCCTTCTCATACTGATCAGGAGTGAGAATATCTGAAAGAATTGTTTCAGCCTGTACTTCGCCCCATACACCTCTTGCCTTTACATTTGAGAAAATTTTATTGATGTTCTTTACATCCTCAGTGAGTGCATTCAAGCTTCCAAGGCTCGCATAAAGCTTTGAAAGGTTCTCAGTAACTTCCTTGAAGGCCTTTGAGATTCTTTCCTCGAGAGTCTGCTGAAGCTTCTCATCGACAGTCTTTCTCATCTCATCAAGCTTCTGATTGTTCTCCGTTCTGATCTTATCCATGTCAGTGCGAATCTGGAGGGTAAGCTTCTCTGTTTTATCAGATATCTCCTTAAATGCTTTAATATTGCTATCAGAGATATCTTTAAAGCTCATATTCATCGAATTGAGCATATCAATTTGGCGAGCATTGACCTTATCCTCAAATTTGGAGAGCTTCTCGTAGAAGATATTCATCTGCTCTCTGTTGGCTGTGTTAATAGCATTGAGGCCTGTAGAAAAAGTACCTCTATTTTCCCTTTCCTCATCCAGAATCTTTTTTACCGCACTATCGAGAGACTTCTCGACACTCTCAGATTCCTTAGTCACATGGCTAATAACATCCTCTGAATTTCCATTATCACCGCCCTTTTTGATTAGAAGAGCAATAACGGCTAAAAGAAGTACGACAATGATTGATGATAAAATAATAAGGGTAACCAGCATATTAACAATATAGCCTAAATAAAGGGCTTAACGAAAGAAAATAAGCAATAAAAAAGCCATCCGTTTGGATGGCTTTACGAGAGGATTAAGATAGATTAGTCAACGAGAACTACTTCACCGTTTGGATAGCGTTCTGCTACATATGCTGCAACCTTGTCACCCTTGAGAGCTTCTACGAGAGCCTTGATCGCAGGATTGTTTTCGTTTCCTTCCTTAACTGCGATAACGTTTACGTAAGGTGAAGATGCATCTTCAACGAAGAGACCGTCTCTTGTTGCAACGAGACCAGCTGGGATGGCGTAGTTACCGTTGATGATTGCGCCGTCAACATCCTGAAGAATTCTTGGGAGTGTTGCTGCTTCGATTTCTGAGAACTTGAGGTTCTTTGGGTTCTCTGCGATATCGATTGGAGTTGCTTCTAAGCCTGCGCCTTCCTTAAGAGTGATGAGACCTGCTGCCTGCAAGAGGAGAAGAGCTCTACCTTCGTTTGTTGGGTCATTAGGAATTGCGATTGTTGCACCGTTTGGGAGAGAAGCAATGTCTGAATACTTATTTGAATAGAGTGCGAATGGCTCTACGTGGATGCCACCTGCGTTTACAAGGTGGAAACCATGTTCCTTGTTGAAGGAATCAAGATATGGGATATGCTGGAAGTAGTTAGCGTCAACTGAACCATCTTCTACAACATTGTTTGGAACAACATAGTCTGTGAATTCAATAACTTCAAGTGTGATGCCCTGTGCTGCGAGATCGTCAACAATGAGGTTGAGAAGTACTGCATGTGGATCAGGAGTTGCTGCAACTTTAATCTTTGATGAAGATGCTGTCTCCTGAGCTGGCTGTGCGAAAAGTGATGTTGCGAGTACTGCGAGTACGAGAGCGATTGTTAAAACCTTTTTCATATTATTCTCCATTTGTTTTAAATACAAAGTATTTGCTTAGATAGACCTTCCCCTAGGGGGAACTACAATTTTTTTAAAGATGTGTGGTGATTATGAAAGAAATATTATGCCCCCAGGGGCATCATCATAGAGGACATGCACATGTACATTGATGTTGTTTTTCTAGCCATCTAGCATTCCTCCTGTTATATTTATGAATCCAATATACATAAAAGTGAAAGAATATGCAAGAAAAATACGTAAAAATGTAAAAAGCAGTCTTTCGACTGCTTTTTGACTATCTCTTGGAGATCATTTTTGCTGCTATTTTATTGCCAACAAGCTGAATAATCTCAACAAGAAGAATGATGATAACTACTGTGATAATCATGATATCGCTTCTAAATCGCTGATATCCATATCTGATTGCAAGGTCACCAAGACCACCACCGCCGATTGCGCCAGCCATAGCTGAGTAACCTATGAGGTTGATGATTGTGAGCGTAATTCCAGATACCAATGATGGCATTGCCTCTGGAATGAGAACTTTATATACAATCTGCCAATTTGTTGAACCCATAGCCTTTGCTGCCTGAACAACGCCTGGATCAACCTCTCTGATGGCACTCTCGATAACTCTTGCAACAAAAGGAGCTGCTGCAATTGAAAGAGGGATAATTGTTGCCTTTGTTCCAATTGCTGTTCCAAGAATAATTCTTGAAAGAGGCATGATGAGAATCATGAGGATGATGAATGGGAAAGATCTCAAGATATTAACGATTCTTGAAAGAACTGCATTCAACATTGGCTTTGGAAGGATTCCACCCTTCTCCTCTGAATCGGTAATGTAAAGAAGTACGCCAATAGGAAGTCCGAGAATTACAGAGAATAAGGTAGAGAAGGCTACCATCTGAATTGTCTGAATGAAAGGAGAGCTAACGAGCTTCCAGTATGTTGCAAGCTGATCCATTAATTTGCCTCCTTTGTCTCTTCGACGATTACGCCAAGCTCTCTTAAGAGCTCAACAGACTTCTTTGCAATATCCTTATCTGGTCCAATGTCTGTTACCATTACACCAAGTTCTTCATCATTTACGCGCTGAACTCCAGCTGCTCTGATGTTGAATACAGCACCAACTTCCTTAGTTACCTTAGAGATGATTGGCTCGCCTGTCTTGTTGCCTCTGAAACGGAGAGTATAGTGACCTCCATCTTCGGACCATCTAACCATTGATGTCTTAACATTTGTAAGATTTGAAAGGAAGTCCTTTGTAACATCACTCTGTGGGTGTGCGAAGATATCTGAAACAAGACCTTCTTCAACAACCTTTCCAGATTCGAGAACAGCTACTCTATCACAGGCATCGCGAACAACTTCCATCTGATGAGTAATCATTACAACTGTAAGATTCATCTTCTTCTGGATTTCCTTGATAAGAGAAAGGATTGCTCATGTTGTCTGAGGGTCGAGTGCGCTTGTTGCTTCGTCGCAGAAAAGAATATCTGGCTGAATTGCAAGAGCTCTAGCAATTGCGATTCTCTGCTTCTGTCCACCTGAGAGTGTTGATATTGGAGCATCTCCCCTTCCAGAGAGATCAACGAGCTCAAGAAGTTCTTCTACGCGCTTCTTAATAGCAACCTTATCCATCTTGCAGATTTCCATTGGGTATGCAATGTTCTCTGCTGCTGTGCGAGAAGAGAAGAGATTGAAATTCTGGAAAATCATGCCAATCTTTCTTCTTTCCTGGATCAGTTCTGCCTTAGAAAGGTTGTCTACTCTCTTATCTCCATAATAAACTTCGCCCTGGTCTGGCTTTTCCAGCATTGATATAAGGCGCACAAGTGTACTCTTTCCTGCACCTGAGCGACCAATAATTCCATATACTGTATTAGAAGGAATATTCAGTGAAACATCTTCAACAGCATGAAGATCTCCATATACTCTTCTAAGATTCTTTAACTTGATTTCCATAGTTATTGTCCTTGTAGATATTTATATCAAATTTGGGACTATTAACCAACACATAACAAAACCCCCTAACATGATTTAGGGGGTCTTGGTGTAATTTTGACTAATTATCTTAAGTCTGTATCTGTCTTGAGCCAGTCCTGATCGTCGTAAGCTCTGTTCTCACCGCACATTGCCCAAATGAATGTGTAGTTAGATGTGCCACAACCTGAGTGGATTGACCATGATGGGTTGATTACAGCTTCATCATTGTGCATGATGATGTGTCTTGTCTCATTTGGCTCGCCCATGAAGTGGAATACGATATTGTTCTCTGGGATATCGAAGTAGAAGTATACTTCCATTCTTCTTTCATGAAGATGTGCTGGCATTGTGTTCCATACAGAACCTTCCTCAAGGTGTGTAAGACCAAGTGAGAGCTGGCAAGTATCGAGTACATCTGGGTGGATATACTGGTTGATTGTTCTCTCGTTTGATGTTGCCTGTGAGCCAAGGTGCTTGTGGATAGCGTCCTTGAGAGGAATAAGCTTAGCAGGATATGCCTTATGAGCTGGTGTTGTTACAATGAAGAACTTAGCAGGATTTGCTGGATCGTCTGATGAGAATGAGACTTCCTTTGTGCCCATTGGAAGATAGATGCCATCAAAGTGATCCATCTCATAAACTGTTCCATCAGCAATGAGCTTGCCCTTTCCGCCAATATTGATTGAACCAAGCTCTCTTCTCTCTAAGAGATATGTTACGCCAAAGTTCTTCCAGCAATCGATGTTCTTATCGAGCTTGATTGTCTCATTAACAGGCATTGCACCCATTGTTACGATTCTATCTACATGTGAATATACTGCTGATACGTCATCTGCAACAAAGATATTCTTGATGAGGAACTCATCTCTGAGCTCGTCTGTGTTCATCTTTGCAAAAGCAGCCTTACCTGTTGAATATCTAATGTCCATATTGTTTGTCCTCCAATAATTCTTTGATACATTTAAAATTCTATACGATATTTTTTCAACAGTCTATTTGACCTTTCTGCCTTTGTTTAGAAGTTTTCCGAGAAATGCTTCTGTTCCGCTGTAAATATCAGAAAAAGCTGTATCAAAATCACCTGAATACCAAGGATCTGCCACATCTCTATCCAAAAGCATGAAAATCTTCTCATCACATCCAAACCGAGTGATTAGCCTTCTATAATTCGAGCTATCTAGGGCAATGACATAATCAGCATCCTCAAACTCTCTTTCTGTGATTCTATGCGCTCTATGATAGGAAAAAGGTATTCCTTTTTTCCTCATAATTGCCTTAGCAGGTGGATAGATATCATTTCCATCTTCTTCTGAAGAAACACCTGCGGATGTAATTATGAACCTATCAGATAAACCTTTATCTGAAACAAGCTTCTTTAAAATATATTCTCCCATTGGAGATCTGCAGATATTGCCGTGGCAAACATATATTACATTTGTTTTACTCATATCCAATCCTCAACAAACTAATCGTAAGTATAAAGTAAATAACTATTTGCAAGAAGGTACATGACAGCTCTAATCCATAAAACAAGTAGTTCATCGAATTTATTCAAAAATGTAGAATAATCCAAATACACTTTATATTTATCCTGTGCCGTCAGACAGGTATCTGTAAGATAACCTTTTTCGTTGTTCCATTCTTTCAATCCACGGTAGTAGGATATCTTCAAAAGTCTTTTCTTCTTTTCACGGCCTTCTTCTTATCGGCAACTTCTTCCGGAAGTACGATGTCCATACAACCCACTTCATTCAGCATCTTTTTATAATCACCGACATAGCACGAACACCGAACCTTACAATTAGGATA
>JAGBWX010000119.1 GCA_017629575.1 Spirochaetales bacterium
ACCATGGCTCAAGCTCGTAAACGTTGGTGATATTGTGAACGTTCCAATCTCTCATGGAGAAGGAAAGTTCCTTGCTAGCGAAGAACTTATCAAGATGCTTGCTGAAAATGGCCAGATTGCAACTCAGTATGTAGATCTTGAAGGAAATGCAACAATGGATATCCACTTCAATCCTAACGGCTCAATGTGTGCTATCGAAGGCATCACATCTCCAGATGGAAGAGTCATCGGAAAGATGGGTCATAGCGAAAGAATTGGAGCAGGACTCTATAAGAATGTTCCAGGCGAATATGACATAAAGATGTTCAGATCTGCTGTGGAATACTTCAAATAAATCATTTAGGCAAAAAGAAATGGGTTCTCGCGAACCCATTTTTTTATAACCTTTGATTTTTAGTTTGCTGAAGTATCTCTTCTGATAACGTCGTGTGCGCCACCCTCTACAATACTTGTTGAAGAAACAAGAGTAAGAACTGCCTTTTCCTTCAGCTCTGGAATTGTAAGAGCGCCACAGTTGCACATTGTGCTCTTAATCTTGCTCAAAGTCTTGCCAACGTTGTCCTTCAAGGAGCCTGCATATGGAACATATGAATCAACGCCTTCCTCAAATGAGAGCTTCTTGTCTCCTCCAAGGTCGTATCTCATCCAGTTTCTAGCTCTGTTTGAACCTTCGCCCCAGTATTCCTTAACATAGCTGCCCTTAACCATGATCTTAGCTGTTGGGCTTTCATCGAAACGAGCAAAGTATCTGCCGAGCATTACAAAGTCTGCACCCATTGCAAGAGCAAATGTGATGTGGTGGTCATATACGATACCGCCATCTGAACAAACAGGAACATAGATACCTGTCTTTTCATAGTATTCATCTCTAGCCTTACAAACCTCGATAAGAGCTGTTGCCTGGCCTCTTCCAATGCCCTTTGTCTCTCTTGTGATACAGATTGAGCCACCACCAATACCAACCTTTACAAAGTCAGCGCCGCTTTCTGCGAGGAAGAGGAAGCCTTCTCTATCTACTACGTTGCCAGCACCAATCTTAACGCTGTCGCCATAGTTCTTTCTAACATAATCGAGTGTTCTCTTCTGCCACTCTGAGAAGCCTTCTGAGGAGTCGATGCAAAGTACATCAGCACCAGCTGCAACAAGAGCAGGAATTCTCTCCTCATAGTCGCGTGTATTGATACCAGCACCAACGACATAGCGCTTCTGAGAATCCAAAAGCTCATCAGGATTGTCCTTGTGGTTCTCATAGTCCTTTCTGAATACGAAGGACTTGAATCTTCCATCCTCAGAAACGATTGGGAGAGCATTGAGTCTATTGTCCCAGATAATGTTGTTTGCTTCGCTAAGTGTGATGCCTTCCTTTGCTGTAATGAGGTTCTCAAGCTTAGTCATGAATGTCTCAACCTTCTGAGATGGATCCATTCTGCTGATTCTGTAGTCCTTGCTTGTTACCATGCCAAGGAGCTTGCCATTAGGAGTTCCATCCTCTGTAACTGCAACAGTTGAATGACCTGTAGCATGCTTAATGTTGAGGATATCCTGAAGAGTTGAGTCAGGTCTTACATTGGAGTCACTAACTACGAAGCCTGCCTTATGTGCCTTAACCTTGGCAACCATTGCAGCTTCGCTCTCAATTGACTGTGAACCATAGATAAAGGAGACACCACCACACTTTGCAAGAGCAATTGCAAGCTCATCGCCAGAAACAGACTGCATGATTGCAGATACCATTGGAATGTTAAGCTCAAGCGCTGGCTTTTCACCCTTCTTAAACTTGACAAGAGGTGTCTTTAAAGTAACATTTGCAGGAATGCAATCACTTGATGAATAGCCTGGAATCAAAAGATACTCATTGAAAGTATGACAGGGCTCATTGATAAACTTCGCCATTGTTTGTTATCTCCTCTACTAAAATTGGTTATCTCTCAAATAATTTGGCATAACTGTAAACACAAATTATTCAGAAAAAAGAAACATATTTTAATAATCTTTTAGTATGCCATAAAGGAACTTTTTATACCATATTTTTACTAAAATTAAACTTTGCTATTGCATAAAAAAACATCTCTTGGAGTTTCTTGAAGAAAGGCTTATCATCGTGTTTGAGGTTTGTTCAGATGCCAGTCAAAAATAAGCTTACCGAAATCGTTATAATCGGAAGTTCTGATGTCCATGGCAATGTCTTGGGCTATAGCTACGAAGATAACAAGGACAGTGAATGTGGTGGTTTGGACAAAATTTACTCATATGTAAAAGCATGCAGAAATAAGTACGAAAATGTAATCCTTCTGGATAATGGCGATATTTTGCAAGGCAATATTCTAGCTGATGACATAGCATCGAAGTGCGAGGGCGATAACCCTATCATCAAGGCCATGAACATAATGGGCTACGATGCTATGACCGTTGGAAACCATGAGTTCAATTGGGGCGTATCAAATCTCAAAAGAATGGTTTCTTCTGCATCCTTTCCAATTCTTGCTGCCAATGTTGTCAAAAAAGACGGAACTCCTCTATTCAAAGGACACACCATAGTAGAGCGCGGAGGAATTAGAATTGCCATCATTGGCGTTGTCTCCCCTAATATCGCACTTTGGGATGGTGGGAAGGAAGGAATTGACGACTACCAATATAGAGACGCTGCCATAGCCGTCAAGGAGGAGATTTCAAGGATTGCTGACGTTGATGCCTATGTAGTATCTGCACACATGGGACTTGAGTTTGAGTATGACACTGAAAACTTCTCAGATTCAGCAAGAAAAATAGCTGAAATGAATCCAGAAGTTGCAGCCATCCTCATTGGACATAAGCACACAATAGTCAATGAAAGAATTGGAAACACATTAGTTGCAGCTCCTAGAAATTCAGCGGAAGAAGTAGTTTCTTTCCATCTATATTTTGATTCAGAAAAAAGAATTAAAAAATCAAGAGCAGATATCATAAAGCTAGATTCCATTCCAAAGTCTAATTGTCTGATCAAAGATGAATGTGTGCAGTCAGCACACGCCAAAACTCTTGAATTAATATGCTCCGTAAAGCTTGGATATGCAGCAGAGAGCTTCAAGACGGCAGGGGATATAAAAGGCATTCCTGAAGCGCTTTTAAAAGACAACCCAATATCTGACATGATCAAGAGTCTTATGTTGAAAGCCACCGGTGCAGATATAGCAGCAACACCACTCTTCAAGCCAGAATCTTACTTTGACAAGGGAGATATCTACTACTACAACATCTTCTCTGTCTACAAGTATGACAACACATTGGTAACGCTAAAGATTACAGGCAAAGAGCTCAAAGCCTATATGGAGTGGTCTGCAGAATTCTATAATCAGTGGAAACCTGGCGACATCAACATATCGTTCAATCCAGAAAGGCCTCACTATAAATATGATACATTCTCGGGTGTTGAATATGAGATAGACATCTCTAAAAATGAGGGCGAAAGGATTGTTAGCCTTACAAGGCATGGCAAGAAAGTCCTCGATGAGGATGTCTTCACTCTAGTTGTCAACAGCTACAGATACACATCTGCGCTCAAGGCATTTAATCTTGCTTCAGGCAAGAAGGATTGGGAATCCTCATATTCAGTGAGAGACCTAATCGTGGAGAATTTTGTTAAGCACTCCCCTATCTATCCAACTCTTGAGAATAACTGGAGAATAGTCGGAGTTGACCTAAATCTTGAAGATAGCAGGCGAAGGGAAATCAAGGAGTGGATTTCGATGGGCAAAATCCCTGTTCCATATGCAAAAAGCTATAATTTAACTGACTATAACAGGCTAAAATTTGACTCAAAGCAGTAGTCTTTGAAATCTTTTCTTTACTCACTTAAATACACCCTGTAAACTTGTACTAACAATATCTAAAGGAATTTGTATGAAAAAGATACTATTTGCAGCATCAGAGTGCGTACCATTTGTCAAGACAGGTGGGTTAGCTGACGTTGTTGGCTCACTGCCTAAGTCAATGGATCCAAAGAAGTACGATATTAGAGTTATAATTCCTCTTTATCACGCCATCCCAGAGAAGTACAGAGATAGAATGGAAACAGTCTACTACTTCCAGATGGACAATAGAATTTATGTTGGCGTCAAGAAGCTCGTAATGGATGGAATCACATATTATTTCATCGACAATGAGCAGTATTTCTCAGGTCTCGTTCCTTACTATGACATGTTCCAGGACCTTGAGAGATTTGCCTATTTCTCAAAGGCTGTCCTTTCAGCTCTTCCTCTCATTGGCTTCAGACCAGACATCATCCACTGTCACGACTGGCAGTCAGCCCTGATTCCTGTTTACCTCAATACAGTATTCCAGGGAGATCCATTCTTCCGCGGAATCAAGACAATCTTTACAATCCACAACATCCGTTTCCAGGGCACATGGAATGTTGGTCACCTCAAGTGGGTTTCTGCACTTCCATCAGAGTGCTTCAAGCCAGGTTTACTGGTATCTCCATTCCAGAATACCGACTATCCAGAAAACGAATGGAATGCAAGCATGATGAGAGGTGGTTTGGTATACTCTGACTACATCACAACTGTTTCAAACTCATATGCACAAGAGATTCAGACACCTCAGTTCTCAGATGGTCTGGACGACATCCTCAAGTGGAGAAACAACAGACTTTGGGGTATCATCAACGGTCTTGATTACTCCATCTGGAATCCATCAACAGATGGCAAGATTGCACAGAACTATAACCTTGTAACACTCAAGAAGGGCAAGGAAGCAAATAAGATGGCAATGCAGAGAAGACTTGGTCTCAAGGAAGATGGCAAGGTATTCACAATTGGCCTTATCTCAAGACTCACAGACCAGAAGGGCCTTGATCTCATCGACCAGTGCATGGACCAGATTTGCTCAATGAACATCAACCTTGTTATCCTCGGTACAGGCGACAGAAGATACGAAGATATGTTCCGCTACTATGCAACAAAGTATCCAGGCAAGGTATCTGCAAACATCTGCTACTCAGATGAGCTCTCTCACCTGATGTATGCAGGCTGTGACGCACTGCTTGTTCCATCTGCATTCGAGCCATGTGGACTTACACAGCTCATCGCTCTCAAGTATGGAACAATTCCAATTGTTCATGAAGTTGGCGGCCTCAAAGATTCTGTTAAGCCTTACAACCAGTTCGAGCAGACAGGCACAGGCTTTACATTCCATGACTATTCAGGATGGGCTCTTCAGGACAGAATCAACCACGCTAACTGGGTTTATTATGATAAGCCTTCTTACTGGAAGGAAATGCAGAAGCGCGGCATGAAGGAAGACTGGTCTTGGACAAACTCATCTAAGATTTATGCAGACCTTTATGAGAAGTGAACAGAATAGCAAATGATAAGATAAAGACAAGGGAGACAGCTGAAAAGTTGCCTCCCTTTTTTAGTCTATACATATAATTAGCTTTAATCTTATTAAATTAGTCTTTTAAAAAAATAATAATTAAATCATTTAGCCATATTATCTAGGCTATCGCCAGTGAGGCGATAAACAGTCCATTCATCCATGCTGGCGGCTCCCATGCTCTTATAGAAGTCGATGCTAGGCTTGTTCCAATCAAGGCAGGACCATTCAAATCTTCCGCAGCCTCTTTCCTTAGCTATTCTTGCAAGCTTCTTCAAGAGTGCCTTTCCATAACCCTTTCCCCTATATTCAGGAAGGACGAATAAATCTTCTAAATAGAGGCCTGCTCTGCCAAGGAAGGTTGAAAAGTTATGGAAGAAAAGAGCAAAGCCAACTTCCTTTTCGCCTTCCAAAACAAAGATAACTTCGGCCTTCTTCTTTTCGAAGATCCACTCTTTTAAGAGGTTCTCATCAGAAACTACCTGATCAAGCATATTTTCATAGATAGCTAAATCCTTAATAAATGAAAGGATTGTAGATAAATCATTCTCAGTTGCAAATTTAAACTTAAAATCGTCCATATCACTTTATACAAAACCCTCCACCGTATCGCACTTCAGTGGAGGGAAGGAAGGAGGTTCATTCGGTCTGAGCCGGAGTCTCAATAGGCTGCAGACCTTTTATGGAAATATCCACCTGATAGCCCTTGGCATCCAGGTACTGGAGTATTTCTTCAAGGGTATAATCGTCCAAGCTACCAGATTTTGAAGAAACTAATCTTACATTCTGGCTGTCTGCTGGGACTGCAAATGAAGGCAGGATATCATCTGTCTGAGCAGGGTTTGAACCAAAGAACATAAAGCCACATACAAAGATAACGACAACTGCAGCAGCTGCTGTAACCATCTGAGGGAGAGACATCTCAAAACGTCTTCTAAAGAAGCTTATCTTGTTATTCTGGAAGTACTTCTTATCAAGCATTTCCAACATTGCGTCTTTCTTTCTACCTAATTCCTCTTCTGTAAAAGCTGTATTTCTTACTCTGTTGCTCAGAGCTCTAATATCATCTAGATGCTTGCGACAGGCTGCGCAGTGCTCCAGATGCTCTATTACCTGGGTTCTGTATGGCTCCTTGAGCTCTCCGTCTAGGTATGCTGATAGCATCTGTGAATCAATACACATCTCTGTCCTCCGTATTCAGAAGTTCTTCAAGCTTCTTTCTTGCTCTATGAACTCTGACCTTCACGTTAGTCTCGGAAATTCCAAGCGTTTTTCCAATTGCTTTATAATCTAAGCCGGAGAACTCTTTGAGCTGAATAACAATTCTCAAGTTCTCTGGCAGCTGAGCGATTGCCTCTCGGACTTCACGCCTGCTTTCCTCATCGATTACCTGCTTCTGTCCATCTTCATTATTGACGGTCTTGCCAGGCATCTTCTTAACCTTCTCAACAAGCTGTATATCGCGCTTATTGCGATTTATATGGTTGAGAGCAAGGTTCTTTGCTACCTTTAAAAGCCAATACTTGGCTTCTTCCTCGCTCGGGAATGTCATATTCTTCACATAAAAGCGTTCGAAAGCTTCCTGAGTAAGGTCCTCGGCGATACCTAAGTTATAGACGATATGCATTGTCACCTGCATGATCAGATGATAATTCTGCTCGTATATAAACCTGAAATCATCGCGGTTTGTGCTTTTAATTTCCATCTTATTAACAAAATTCCTTATAAAAGGTTACACGCTTTCTTTACTTTTTCTCCAAAACTGGGCCCTGAGGTGTATCTTTTACGATAAATCCTCTTTCAAGAAGAATGTTTCTGATCTCATCTGCCCTTGCAAAGTCCTTTGCCTTCTTAGCCAAAGTTCTCTCTTCAACAAGCTTCCAGTCCTCTTCGCTTCCAAGTCTCTCTGCCTTCTTAGCTTCGACTTTGTCGAGAGAAAGACCTAGGATTTTATCCATTTTATAGAGAACTGCAAGCTTTTCAGCGTCATTTACAGAGCTGTCCTTGAGCATCTGCCACATATATGAGAGAGCTTCAGGAGTCTTGAGATCATTTGTCATTGCACCCATAAAGCTGTTTAAATATGATTCAGCCTTTTCAGAAAGTGTCTTTGCAGCTTCCCCCTTTGCCTTGAACTCTGCAACTCTTGCAACGAGCTGGGCTCTTGCGCTTCTTGCATGGTCGAGAGCCTCAAATGAGAACTTGAGCTGTGTTCTATAGTGGCCACCAAGACAGAAATATCTGTAGTCAAGCGCATCATAGCCCTTGTTGATGAGAACTGTGAGAGTAAGGAACTCTCCAGTTGACTTACTCATCTTGCCCTTGTCATTGAGGAGGAACTCACCATGACACCAATAATTTACCCACTGGTGTCCAGATGCAGCCTCAGACTGTGCAATTTCGTTAGTATGATGAACTGGGATAGCATCGATGCCACCACAGTGAATATCGAACTTATCACCAAGATACTTCATTGACATAGCGGAGCATTCAATGTGCCAACCTGGATATCCTCTGCCCCATGGAGAATCCCACATCATAGCCTGTTCACCGAACTTTGAGTTTGTGAACCAAAGAACAAAGTCCTTTGCATTTCTCTTATTTGAGTCAACCTCAATTCTTGCGCCACTCTTGAGTTCATCAAGCTTAAGGCCAGCAAGCTTGCCATAGTCATCGATTGTATCGATTGAGAAGTATACGTTGCCGCCAGCAATGTAAGTATGGCCTCTTTCCTCAAGCTTCTGGATAAGTGCAATCATCTCCTTAATGTGATCAGTTGCCTTACAAACAACCTGAGGACGCATGATGTTGAGAGCCTTAGTGTCGTTGAAGAAAGCTTCTGTATAGAAAGCTGCGATATCCCAAACAGACATACCAGTTTCCTTACTTCTCTTTCCAAGCTTATCCTCACCATCGTCTCCATCACCTGTAAGATGACCTACATCAGTGATGTTCATGCAGTGTGTTACCTTATATCCGTCCTCTGCGAGAGTTCTTCTAAGCAAATCCTCGAAGATAAATGTTCTGAGATTGCCGATATGTGCGTAGTTATATACTGTAGGGCCACAACAGTACATCGATGCCTTTCCGTCCTTCTCAGGGACAAATTCTTCAATTTTTCTTGACATCGTGTTGAAAATCTTCATTAATGGCCTCCTTATCTGCCTAAATAGTTATATATACTAGAATACTTTTTTGAATAGATTCTATCAACCTAACTTTGTGGCAAGATGGACAAAAGCTACCTTTATTCCCCTATTTTTATTTTTACGGCAAGACCAGATATATTGCCTATGCTAATCTCTGTCTCAACAGATGAAGACTTAAAGATAAAGCGATATGAAACATTAAGCTTATTCTTTGAATAGTTTATAGATACTTCATTTGACTCTAGCAAGACAGCAAGACCTTCTCTCAAAGAGTATTTAACAGAAATGAAGTTCCAATGGAGTTTGTATTTTCTTTCTTCACTCACTTTTCCCTTGCTATCTCTTTCAATCGTTGCACTGCTTTCAAGATCAATTCCCAAAATTGAAAATTTGAGGTTTTCCATGAATTTAAAGGAAAGGCATTCTTCGCTATAAATTGGTCTAGTGCCTAGTTCAATCTGTAGCGTTATATCATGTTGATTCCCTTCGTTTTTATAGCTCCCAGATAGTGATGTTTTATCTTTCCTATTGCCAAGCGGTGCAATATCTCCTACAGATAGCCTAAATGAGTTAAAACCATCTTCGTAAGTAAGGCTTACAAAAGAATCGAATATGCCTTCAAATAAGAATGAAGTACTGATTAAAGCTTTATATTTCAAATAATTAAGCTTGATTCCAAGATAGAGTGCATTTGTGTTTCCAATATACTGGAACTTACCTTGAACTTTGTCTTTCTCCTTTCCTTGATTAGCATAATATGCAAAGGCTTCTATAGTATTTTTCCCATAATACAGACCAATCCCAGGTCTTATGGATGTTGTTGTAAACAATCCAATTTCATTTTGAAAATACACGGTTCCATTGATAGTGTTTTCATTTGCTTTTGCATTTGCCTTTGGCATGAAATCTAATTCTGAATGAGGACTTGCTAAATGTTTAATGAGCCCACTAGTTTCCATTCCACCAAATTGAAGGTTTCCCAATCTAAAGCTACCACTATTCATTTTGAAATCTAATTCAAAAAAAGACGAGTTGAAGTTTATCCCAGAATTGGTCAATGTAAATGAGTAACCATATAAATTACTGATAGTTAACAATATGGAAACCAGCATAAGTATTTTCTTCATACTATATAAATTGTTTTCTGCTGGTTTTTGCTTTTTTTGCCTTAAGAAACCGGTCTTAGACTAAATTTAACATCTATTTCTCTATTTATATCTTACTTTTTGTGATAAATTTCTTCTAAGTTGCAAAAATCGTTTATAATCAAGATAGTGAATAATTTGGAATTATATTAAGGAGTAAATAAAGTATGGTTATCTTAACCCTCAACTGTGGCAGTTCTTCTGCTAAATACCAGGTTTATGATTGGGAGAACAAGGATGTTCTCTGTGTTGGTATCGTTGAAAGAATCGGTCTCGAATATTCTACTATTGAGCAGAAGTCAGCTGGCAAGGAAGTATATGAGGCTAAGTTCTCTTCTCCTACACACAAGGAAGCTATCGAGCTCGTTCTCAAGATGCTTGTTGATGAAAAGTATGGCTGTATCAAGGATCTTGCAGAAATTGGCGCTGTAGGCCACAGAGTTCTCCATGGCGGCGAAATGTTCAAGAAGTCAACATTGGTTGATGACGAAGTTATTGAGAAGCTCAAGACTCTCATTCAGCTCGGACCACTCCACATGCCTGCAAACATCATGGGCATTGAAGCAGCAAAGAAGCTTATGCCAAACGTACCACAGGCTATCTGTATGGATACAGCATGGCACCAGACAATGCCAGAAGAAGCATTCATGTACGCTGTACCATATGAATGGTATGAAAAGTACAACGTAAGACGCTACGGCTTCCATGGAACATCACACCTCTATTGCGCAAAGAGAGCAGCAGTTCTTCTTGGCAAGGAAAACAAGGATACAAACGTAATCATTCTCCATGTTGGTAATGGTGCTTCAGCTTGTGCTGTTAAGAACGGTGTTTGTGTTGATACAACAATGGGTCTTACTCCTCTTGAAGGCCTCGTAATGGGTACAAGATCAGGCGACATCGACCCAGCTATCATTCCTTATATCTGCAACAATGCTGGTTACACAGTTAACGAAATGGATACACTTCTCAACAAGAAGTCAGGCCTCGTAGGTATCTGTGGCAAGTCAGACAGAAGAGACGTTGCTTCAGCTGCAGCTGCAGGCGATGCAAAGGCTGCTCTTGCTATGAAGATGGAATGTCACAAGCTCAAGAAGTACATCGGTGCTTACTCAGCACTTCTTGGCAGAGTTGATGCTATCGTATTCACAGCTGGCGTTGGCGAAATGGGCGACCAGATCAGAAAGGGCGCATGTGCAGGTCTCGAAGAACTCGGAATCAAGCTTGATCTCGCTAAGAACGATCTCTCACACTGCAGAAACGCTGAAACATGCATCTCAGCAGATGACAGCCCAGTTAAGATTTTCGTTATCCCAACAGACGAAGAGCTCGTAATGACTGAAGACGCTTATGCTCTCATGGAAGGCACATATGATGTTCATACAAACTTCCACTACACATTCGAGTCTCCAGACTATGTTAACAAGGCAAGAGCAAGAGGCCTCAAGGGCAACCTCGAGAAGAATCCTGCTATCGAGTCTATCATCGCTGTTCCACCAGCAAAGAAGTGCTGCTGCGGTTGCGGTTGCTAATAATACGGCCGGGATTATTTCCCGGCTATTTTTATGTCTAAATCTATTTATTAATAACCTTATTTAATTCCGTATTCGGTATGGTTATGTTTGTTTATAATATAAAACAAGAGTTTTTTTGATTTCAAGTCATGAACTATATAGACGAATACAGATCAAAAGCAAAAGAACACTTTGGCATTTCTTACCTTCGCCCATACCAGGAACTTGTTATTAGACACATTTTAGAAGCAGAGGAGAATGAAGAAGAATCGAATCTTCTAGTTTGTCTTCCAACTGGAAGCGGGAAAAGCATCTGTTTCATGCTTCCATCTCTGATTATCAAAAAGAAGACCATAATCCTCTACCCTCTTTTATCTTTAATGAAAGATCAAGAAAACAGATTTAGAAATGCAGGAATACCTGCTATTACTCTCAAGGGTGGAATGGATAAAGATATTCTAGCATCTGAAATAAATCGATTCATCTCAGAAGAGGCCTCTGTTTTGATAACAAATCCAGAAATGCTTCTTTACCTCATAGAGAGCAACAGGATTAAGAAAGCTCAAGGGGACATATCTATGATGATTATAGACGAGGCACATACATCAATTGTTTGGGGAGAAAGCTTCAGAGAATCATTCTTGAAATTGCCAGAGATAATTGATTATTTACAGCCAAAGCATATCTCTGCATATACAGCTAC
>JAGBWX010000120.1 GCA_017629575.1 Spirochaetales bacterium
AGCTCGTCCTCAGTTATCGGAAAGACAGGAGATGGGCCTAAGACACCAGAAAGAATAGAAAGTTTTCTAATTGTCTGGTATTCGTATGAATCTTCATCATAAAGTTTCTTTGAAGCAGAAAATGCAGGTAATAAAGCAAGTATCACCAATAAAATCATCACAATCTTTTTCATACCACTAATTATATAGCAAAAAGACATTGGAGTTTTAAGCAAAAATACAAATATAAATATTTATTCTTAATTCGGTATATTTCTTTTTCATCTCTCTAATTTGAATTTTTATTTTACTTTTATGACCTGAAATAAAAATGGATGAAGAAAATAAGAGCTTTACAGTAATAAAAAATATTTATATTTACTCGTTTAAAAGCTTTCGCCACTTTCCATAATTGTAGAAATAGAATGCAAGAAGGGTACCTGCTGTCCATCCAAATGGCCAGCTTAACCAGATTCCTATATAGCCGAAGAAAGATGAGAATACAAAAGAAAGAAGAGCTCTAAGGAAGAGATCCAAGAGTGTTGAGTACATAAAAGGACGAGAATCTCCTGCTCCTCTCATTACAGCATCAGTAACACTCTTGAACATTACAACAGCATAGAATGGAGAAACCATCCTCAAGAAGCTTACCCCAACCTTGATGACTTCTATCTCTGAGGAATCGATAAACAAAGTCAAAAGCTTGTTTCCGAATACTGAGTATATGATACACATTGATACTGAAATTATTGAAAGAATCTTCAATGCAGCACGCCTAACATTCAATACACGATCAAACTTTTTAGCACCGATATTCTGTGCTGCAAATGCTGCGGCGCCATTGCCTGTTGTAGATATCAACGATATTGATACGCCATTGAGTTTAATGGCAGCTGCATAGCCAGCCATTACAGCACCACCAAAGCTGTTGATTATGCTTTGAACCATAATGTTTCCTATTGAAACAAAGCTCTGCTGGCACATTGAAGGAATCGCAACAGATATAATTTTCTTTAGTATTTTACCAGAAAAAATAGGTGCTTTAACTTGTCTTGTGATGTCCTTAAGCTTTCTGAAAAGGGAGGTCATGGCAAGTATTGCACTGAGTCCTTGGCATAAAAACGTTGCCCATGCCAAACCTGATATTCCCATATCAAGCAGAACAACAAATGCTATGTCCAAGATAATGTTCAAGGTTGAAGAGAACAGAAGGAAATAGAATGGTGTTTTCGTATCTCCTAGAGCTGCAAAAATACCTGTTGAAACATTATAGAGGAAAAGGAATATCAAACCATATATGTATATATCTAGATATGTTTCACTGAGGTGAAACAGATGAGCTGGCGTACTGATTGCATTAAGCATCCAATCACAAGCAAGAACTCCAAAAATCGTCAAAACAATAGATAATGCTATTACAGATATATAAGAGGTAGTAATGGCAGTTTTGACCTTTACATGATCCTTAGCGCCAAACAGTTGTCCTATTATTATTCCGCTTCCCATGTTCATTCCACCGCCGAAAGCGAGGAATATGAGAGTTATCTCGTATGAGTTTCCGACAGAAGCAAGGGCATCTGCACCCAAAAACTTACCTGCAACTAAGGTATCTGCAATATTATAGAGCTGCTGAAACAACATCGATCCCAGCATTGGGAGAACATATAGAAATAGTGTCTTCCCTTCTCTTCCTGTAGTCAAATCCTTAGCCATAGGTTAAGGCTACCACTAATAGTTCAAAAAATCATCAAGCTTATATATACTTAGGCCATGCCAATGATAATAGATTCACATTTTCACTACCCATCAACACTCAAAAAAGATATCAAATCTTCGCTCCCAGAGAACCTAATTGGCCTTGAAATTGGCCTCAATGGTGGAGATCTGAGAAGTAGAATTCCTCTTATTGGAGACAATAAGAACATCTTCCTTTCTGTTGGTGCTGGTCCATGGGTCTTGGATAGAGATGATTTCATCTCAGTAGGCGCAGAAATTGAACTATTGGAAAAAGACATTGTTGAGTTTGGCGCAGATGCCGTTGGAGAACTTGGCTTTGACAACCATTGGAACTATGGAACAAAGGAAAGCCAGCGAGAGCTATTTGAAATGCAAATAGATTTGGCAAGAAAATACAATCTTGCCGTTGCTATTCACACTAGAGATGCAGACAAAGAACTATTGGATTCTCTTTCTTACATAGATGATAGGACAATCATGCACTGCTATAGTTCAGATAAGACAGTTGCAAAGATTCTATTAGATCGGGGAGCATATTTTTCATTTGCGGGCAATGTCACATATAAGGGAAACACCGTTCTCCAGGAGAGTGCTAAATACATTCCTTTAGATAGGCTTCTTTATGAAACAGATGCACCATATCTTTCACCAATTCCTATGAGGGGAAAGGTCAATAATCCAGCGTATACAGAATATACAGCAGAGTTTCTTGCTGTATTAAAAGGCGTAGATAAAGAATTGTTAAAGGAACATGTTCTTGAGAACTTCTATAAAGTTCTTGGAAGAACCGAAAGTATAGTCAAAAGAGAAATCTGACTCTTCGCTTAAAGCTACACTAATAGCTTTCGCCCAATCTGGATGTATAGATACGAGCTTATCTGGTGAGTATAGTGCAGCAACATCTCTAAAGTCTGCATAACAGGTAATACCAGTGTTTGTAGTTAAAAGACTATATGCTGTTGATGGTTCGTGCATCAAAATATTGACTGTTCCATTTGCTTCAAGTTCTTCAAGCAGGATAGTTCTATTTGCATCAGATATCCTATCTTTGTACGAAAGGCCATATACAAATTCATCTATGCTCTCAAGTTCCTGCAAAATAGCTTCAGCTTCACTGCAGCCTTCTCTATACAAAAATGCAGTGCTTACATTGCCAACCTTAGAGAGAGCTGTAGAGAACATTTTGCCAACATTATTGGAAATTAAAATGTCAAATGAATCTTTTTCTGCAAAGCCCCATCCTGCTGTTTTGCAAGATACATAGTCAGGCTTTTCTGTCAAAGGAGAGAAGATAATCAGATCTGGCTTGAAGCTTACATAATCCTTCAACAACTCTTCTTCGTTGCTAACTATCAATCTATATCTTAAATTTACGTATGAAGGTTTGGACAACCTATTCAGATATTCCTCTGGAAGAGGAGATTCAACATATATAACTACAGGAAGCATTAGGTAGTATACAGCTGCACTCAGAAGCAGAAACAAAAATAATGCAAATACCCATAGTCCCTTTTTATGCATAGATAAAGAATAGTTTGTTAATAGATATAGTTCAAGATTGAAAAGCCCACCAGCTTCGCTGATGGGCGCTATCAATTAAGCTCCAGAAGTTACAAAGAGTGTTTTAACATCTCCATCAACTACATAGAACATATCACTTACTGGAACATAGACCAGAGTAATTGTCTTTTCCATAACACCTTCTTCTGTACAGAAACTAATATGGATGTTCTCTCCATCAATTTCATATGCGCCTAACATGGAAACTAAGCTATCTCCAACAAATTCGCTATACATTAAAATATTATCAGCATCATCGAGAGGCTTGAGAATTGATTCGTCCAGACCAAACATTGGTGAGACGTATTTTGCAAAAGAGCCCTCGCACACACCACATTCTCCATCATGAGTTTTTACATGTTCGTCAAATATACTTTTGACAGGAAACATATACGTGGTTTCATTCTTGTCAAGATATCCAACACCACCAGTTACCAAAGTTGGAACCAAGATATCTGTATCTGATTTTTCACATTTTAACAAATCTCCATCACCATCGATATTTATTCCACTAGCATCATATGAATAGGCTGTTACGACAAATTCCTCATCTGGATCATACCAATAACATGCAACAATTTCACTTTCTGTTATCTCTGTAATTATCTCAACATCAAAACAATCATTTGGTGTTTCAATGGATACAAACAATCCATTGTCTGTAATGTTAAGAGCTAGCTCAGGGTTAATATATGAGCCAACGATTTCGTTTTCATCCAAAGCAACGACCTTAGTCAACTCAATAACATCTTCACCATTAAGTGAAAAATTTAGCTTTCCTTCTGCAACAGAATAAGATGCCTCAACATCGTTATATCTAAGTTTGCCTTCTGCTGTAGAATACTTTGCAAGATGAGATTTTCCACCGATGTTGTAAATCATGTACCCAGCTGGTGTCATTTCAATAGAGGAATAACCGGAACCTTCTGTTGGGTACATCCACTTTCCAAAAACATTGCCATCCAAAGCCAATTCTGGGTTTTCCTTGTACATTGAAAGCAAAACAGTCTCATCCTCTGCAACCAAAGAACCAGATTCCTCATCAAATGTATAAACAGCATCTTTAAAATTGTATTCTGCTTCCACTGGGTCGAGTGATACATCGCCCAAATATATGCCATGGACTGAAAGATTATTGCCATCAGCCACATATGTAAATCCAATTGGAGCGTCTGCCAAGACACCATCTTCATAGTAATAAGCTAATCCTGAGCCATATGGTGAGACTTCTAAGATAAAAGAACTACCTTCTTCTTCATAAATCCACTTGCCAACAAACTTATCTTTTGGATCTTCTGGAACTGTTGGTTCATCAACAGCAGGAAGATCATTCTGCAAAACATTCTCAGGAGCAGCTTCACATCCAATAAATATTAATGATGCAATCATCAACAAAACAAAAATAAAATTAGTAAAAGATTTTCTTCTCATATTTCCCTACTTTCCTAATAGTTTAGTTTAGTATAACCACGAAATCTTATTTGTAAAGTATATTTTCTTACTATCCTAGTGTTTTTATATGTTATAAAGTTTCACCAAATTGAAATCTGACCGTCTATATTCGATTTTTTTATAAGTTATCTCTTTATTTGAAATGAAATAAAAAGAATATATTAATGTACTTAAATATTGACCATGAAATCTAAAATAGTTAAATTATTATCGGATTAATTAAGGAGGCTTTACCTATGGTTAGCTATAAAGAGTTAGGCCTTGTAAACACAAAGGACATGTTTGCAAAGGCAGTTAAGGGTGGATATGCTATCCCAGCTTACAACTTCAACAACATGGAGCAGATGCAGGCTATCGTTCAGGCATGCGTAGAAACAAAGAGCCCAGTTATTCTTCAGGTTTCAAAGGGTGCAAGAGACTACGCTAACATCAACATTCTCAGAAACATGGCTCGCGGCGTTGTTGAATATGCTCACGAACTCGGTTGTGATATCCCAATCGTTCTCCACTTAGACCACGGTGATTCTTTCGAGACATGTAAGATGTGTATTGATAACGGTTTCTCATCAGTAATGATTGACGGATCTCACTTACCATACGAAGAAAACGTTGCTCTTACAAAGAAGGTTGTAGAATATGCTCATGCATTCGATGTAACAGTTGAAGGAGAGCTCGGTGTTCTCGCTGGCATCGAAGATGAAGTTTCTTCAGAAGTTTCACACTACACAAAGCCAGAAGAAGTTGAAGACTTCGTATCAAAGACAGGTTGTGACTCTCTCGCAATCTCAGTTGGTACATCACACGGCGCATTCAAGTTTACAGCAGAACAGTGCACAAGAAACGAAGAAGGCATCCTCGTTCCACCAGAGCTCAGATTCGACATCCTCGAAGAAATCGAGAAGAAGCTCCCTGGCTTCCCAATCGTTCTCCACGGCTCATCTTCAGTTCCTCAGGAATATGTAAAGATGATCAACGAGTTCGGTGGCAAGCTCAAGGACTCAGTTGGTATTCCAGAGTCACAGCTTAGAAAGGCTGCTCTCTCAGCTGTTTGCAAGATCAACATTGACTCAGACGGCAGACTTGCTATGACTGGCACAATCAGAAAGGTTCTCGCAGAGAAGCCAGCAGAGTTCGACCCAAGAAAGTACCTTGGACCTGCAAGAGAAGCTCTCAAGCAGATGTACATGCACAAGAACATCGATGTTCTCGGTTCAGCAGGTCACGCACTCGACTGATTAGCAAATTAGTTTAATTGTCGTAAAACGAAAAACATAGAAGAGGACAGGTTCATAGCCTGTCCTTTCTAATTAAAAATAAAATCATAGAACAATGACTAAACAGTGTTAAATCTCTGATCTTAATGAGTACTTAAATCATAGAAGAAAAGTAGTTAAAAGATAGTTTGATTTATTCTATTTTTGATTAATCCATTCATTGAATGCATAATGCCTTATTTTTGACGGAAAATTCTAACAATTAATCAGATATTTAACTCTTAGAATGCAATATCTCCTTTGACTTCTATTAATTACCTGTGTTATTCTCTCTTTGTGTGATTTTTCACGCTTATTTTCTATGAGAATTCAAAACAGTATTTGCCTGTAAGGAGTTTGATGGCTACAAAAGATTTAAGAATCAATCGTCAGATCAGAGCTAGGGAGGTTCTGGTAATTGACGAAAACGGAGTTCAGAAGGGCGTCATGAATGTTATGGCTGCCGTTAGTCTCGCAGAGGAAGCAGGTCTTGACCTGGTAGAGGTATCACCTAACGCTAACCCTCCAGTATGTAAGATTCTTGATTTCGGTAAATACCGTTACGAGATGGAAAAGAAGCAGAGAGAAGCCAAGAAGAATCAGGCTGTTGTAAAGATCAAGGAGATCAGAATGCAGCCAAAGATTGAAAAGCACGATCTTGAGACAAAGTCTAAGGCTATTGCAGAGTTCCTCGCAGAAGGAAACAAGGTTAAGGTTTCAGTCAGATTCAGAGGTAGAGAGCTCGCACACCCTGAACTTGGTAAGGTTGTTCTCGAGAAGATTCTTGAAGCACTCACCAATTTAGGTGTAGCATATAACTTAGATAAGGGAGCTTTCATGGAAGGAAAGATGATGTCCATGACAGTATCTCCTGCAAAGAACAAGTAAATAGATTCCGTACGGAGTTTATAATATGCAACTTCTGGGGTTCTTGTTCCCAGCGGTGCAATTAGGAGGGCAAATAAAATGCCTAAGATGAAAACAAGAAAGGCAGCTGCAAAGCGCTATAAGGTTACCGGATCTGGCAAGGTCATGATCAAAAAGCAGGGTCTTCGCCATATTCTCACAAAGAAGAGCTCAAAGAGGAAGATGAATCTTCGCCATGCTGGAGTTCTTTCCGACGTAGAAGCAAAGAGAGCAAAGTCAATGCTCCCATACGCTTAATTTAAAAGGAGTGAGAAAAAATGCCAAGAGCAGTTGACGGAACCAAAAGAAAGGACAGAAGAAAGAAAATTCTCGAACAGGCAAAGGGCTTCTATGGTCGCAGAAGCACCAACAACCGCGTAGCTAAGGACGCAGTCGCAAAGGCTGGCCAGTACGCATACCGCGGCAGAAAAGAGAGAAAGAGAGATTTCAGAAAGCTTTGGATTGCTAGAATCTCTGCTGCTGTACAGGCTGAGGGTCTTAATTACTCACAGTTCATGCACGGCCTCAAGCTCGCTAACATCGAGCTCAACAGAAAGGCACTCTCTAACATGGCTATCGAAGACAAGGCAACATTCGTTGCACTTTGTGACCAGGTAAAGAAGGTACTCGCTTAATCTAAATACTGGAGGTTAAATGGAGACTATTGAGAGCAAAAAGCTTGTTAGCTTAAGGCTTAAGAAGGCAGTTGGTTTAATTTCACTTTTAAGAGATGAGATTGACGATTTAAAAAGACGCCTAAACCTCGTTGAGATGCATAATGAAGAACTTCAGGATCTCTACGAGAAGCTTTCTGCAGACCAGGCAGCCCTTGATAGCGCCATTGACTCCTCACTTGATAGCGTCGATCTCGATATCCTTGAAGGCAGCTTCAATGCTGATGAAAACGAGGAAATCGAATTTGCAGAAGACTTCGTTGTATCTGCTGATGCAGAAGATGATGACTTCTCATTCGACGAAGACGAGGAATTCTAATTTTGACTTTTGTCTTGCAAGGAGGCTACGGGCCTCCTTATTTTTTGCCTTTTTTGAAAGATATCAAAAAGGTGGTAATTTAATAAAACCACTACCCTTTCCTCTATAGAACTGTTATCATTTGCTTACCTATAGTTCGGTGAATCTCAAGCCTCTTGGACCAAAGCACAGAATTGGGGCCTAGAATAGCTGCGGCTGCATGCACCCGCCCTTTGGGTAAAACAGGGTACACTACGCGAGCCCAACAAGGGTCCCCCCTTGAGAAAACTAATCTCAAGAGCACGTTGACAAGCCGTCTATAGGTCTTTTTTTTTACCCTCTAATCAATTATTATTCTTCTTGTTATGAAAGAAGACAAACTTAGAAGAATTCAGTATATTTCAGTTCAGAATACCCTAAAGACAGATTTAGGAACTTTCACATTAGACCCAAGCATCAAGCTTCCTGTTCAGCTTCCAGAAGGAAAGAACGATATTGATGCCGATGACGTAACTGTAGAGAACATCGTATCAGGAATGCTCACAATCATTGCATACGATGAAACACATAAGCACTTTTCATATTACAAGTCCTTTATCGATGCACTTGAGCCAGGACTTGCAGGAGAGCTAAATAAGGCTGCAATCGCAAAAGAGCAGCAGAAGGACTATGACTTTGCAGAAGAACTCTTCTTGGCCGTATACCATCTCCTTCCTCAGTCTGCCTCATGCATTAACCTAGCTACCCTTTATTCCTACATGGCTGTAGATGCAAGAGACAGAAAGAATGATGAAGATGAAGACAAATACCTTCTTCTTGCAAAACGAACACTTCAGGACGGTCTGAGAAGATTTGGCGAGAATGAGCACATTCTTGCAGAGCTTTCATCCTTTGAAGCTTATATGGGCAACCTCGAAGAAGCAAAGGAATATCTTGAAAGATATCTCATGGTTGCATCAGAGGGTGAAAAGAAGCAGGAGCTCAAGAAGGTCAAGGAACAGATCGATTTCCAGCTTGAAAATGACAATGAAATCAAGGAAGCCTATGACTTTATCATGCTTGGCATGCCAGATAAGGCACTTCCAATCATCGATAAGTTCATTGAAGCAAATCCAAGCGTATGGAATGGCTACTTCATCAAAGGCTGGGCACTTAGAGTCAAGAAAGACTTCGAAGGAGCAAAGGCTGCTCTCATGGAATGCATGAAGAGAGGCGAAACAAATAGCGAGATCTACAATGAACTATCAATCTGCGAGCTTGAACTTGGAAACAAGGAGCTTTCAAAGACATATTTAGAAGCTGCAGCAGATCTTGATGGAGAGGATCTTAACATTATGTCAAATCTTGCATTCCTCTACCTTACAGATGGCCAGTTTGATGAAGCAAGAGAAGCCCTTGAAAAGGCAAGATACCTATCTGGAGATGACAAGATTGTTGAAGAGCTCATCAACCAGTACGAAAAGCTTACAGGCGAGAAAATTGGTGAAGTCATCCATGAAGACATCGTAAAGGATGAAGACTCTGAGGAAGTTGAGGAAGATGATGCTTACCAGGCAGAGCTCAGCGCAATTGCAGAGGATGATATTCCAGAAGAACATGAATGCAGATGTGGACATCATCACCACCACCATGGCGAATGCGGATGTGGACACCACCATCATGACCATGAATGCAGTTGCTCAAACCATGACGAGGAGGAATGTGGCTGCGGTCACCACCACTGCCACTGATTTATGAGATATCTATCAAATAGTGCAGAAGAAACAGAAGCTCTTGGAAGAAAGCTTGCATCACACTTCAAAGGTGGAGAAGTAATCTCCCTCAGAGGTTCTTTAGGTGCAGGAAAGACTGTTCTTGCAAAAGGAATAGCTAGAGAGCTCGGCATTACAGAGTCTATCGTATCTCCAACATTCACTCTCGTTCAGGAATATGATGGCAGACTCAAGATGTACCATCTGGATCTTTATAGGCTCTCTGGAGAAGATGAGTTTGAATCAATGGGCGGAGAAGAATATCTCTACCATGATGGCATCACACTTTTAGAGTGGTCTGAAAAGATTGAATCCATGCTCCCAGATGAAACAATCTTCATTTCTATCACAATCAATGATGATCAGAGCAGAAACATCGATATCGAAGGAGGATCAGATGAATATTCTTCTCTTTGATACTTCAACCCAGATTCTTTCAATAGCTCTTAAATGCAACAAGTTCTATGAAGAAAGACTCATTGACGGCAATTTCTCCCACTCTGAAGACTTGCTGACTGAAGTTACTGCAATCCTTGAGAGAGCAAAGATCAAACTCGCAGACTTAGATATGCTCATTTGTACAAAAGGACCTGGATCTTTTACTGGAATCCGTGTTGGCATGGTCACGATGAAGGGCTTTGCTTCTGCACTATCCATTCCACTAGTTTCAGTAGGAACACTTGAGGCAATTGAAGAATCTGCAAGTCTCTATAAAGGCGCAATTCTTTCTGTAATCGATGCAAAGAAGAAGAGATTCTACCAGAGACTTTCCTTTAATGGAGAAGTTGTTGTTCCTGATTCAGACATGTCACCAGAGGATATCATAGAGAGTCTCAAAGCTTACGAAGAGGTATTGGTAACAGGCCCAGATGCAGCACTCTTTGCAGAAAAAATTACATCAATCGAGACTTCTCTCAAACTCGTTGTAGACTGTGCAGTTCCAAGAAATCTTTCAAAGGCTATGCTAAAGCTCGGACTCAAGAAATATCAGGAAGTTGGGGCAGACGATATTGGCGAAGGCCCAATTTATATCAGACGCTCAGATGCTGAAGAAGCTCTTCTCAAGAAGAAGGAGGAAGCAAATGGCTAAGTGCGATGTATTAGTTCTAGGTGGAGGACCTGCAGGACTTGCTTCAGCACAGTATGCAGCAAGAGCTGGATACGATGCGCTTGTAATTGATCCAATGGGACCTGGTGGACAGCTTATGTTCATCGATGAAATTGAAAACTACCCAGGCGTTAAATCAATATCTGGATACGGTCTTTCAGAACTTCTTGAAAGTCAGGCAAATGAATTTGGTGTAAGAATCGAATACTCAGAAGCTCTCTCAATCAAGAAGGACGGCAAAAGCTTTGTTGTAAATACATCTGATGGAGAAGTAGAGACAAAGGCTGTTATTGTTGCAACTGGTGCAAGACATAGACATCTTGAAGTTCCTGGCGAAGAGGAATATGCAGGCAGAGGCGTAAGTTACTGCGCAACCTGCGATGGTCCTTTCTTCAAGGGCAAGAAAATTGTTGTTGTAGGCGGTGGCGACACAGCTTTAACTGATGCTCTCTATCTCTCAAAACTCGGCGAAAGCGTTACTGTCGTACATAGAAGAACTGAGTTCAGAGCTCAGAAGGTGCTTCAGGAAAGACTTCTTGCAAAGGAAAACATCAAAACTGAGCTTGGAAAGAACATTGTATCTATCGATGGCAATGGAGAAAAAGTCACAGGCGTTACTTTAACAGATGGAACAAAGCTTGAATGCGATGCTGTATTCATCTTTGTCGGAACCCTTCCAAATTCAGAGATTGTTAAAGACGTAGTTGAGCTTGATGGTGGATTTATCAAGACAGACAGAGGAATGAGAACATCCGTAGATGGAATCTTTGCTTGTGGGGATGTCAGAAATACAACATTCAGACAGGTTGTAACTGCATGCGGAGATGGCGCTATTGCAGCACATAGCG
>JAGBWX010000121.1 GCA_017629575.1 Spirochaetales bacterium
CATCAAAATTGAAGATGCAGCTCCTGGAATCTTTGGTATTACGATATTTGCAGATACAACTACAACACAGCCAAGCATTCCTCCAGATACTATCTGGAAGAGGTTTAGGTCTGCCAAACCCTTGAGAGCTGCAGCAGATTCTCGAGCATTGAAGAGGAGCATGAACAATACTATTCCTGCAAGACCAGATATTACGTTCTGGCGTGCAGAGAAGAATGGTCCCTTGAGCTTCGCAAAGCCAGAATTATATACCATTTGAGTCATCGTAAGGGCACCTGAGATTATTGAGAGGAATGCAAAGAGTACAACTTCTCCCAAATCATTTTTGCCAGAGAAAACGAGCATTAAGAGTATGCCTGCGAAGGAGACGACGAGAGATAGGATTTTTCTTGTTGAAAGCTTTCTCTTCTCCATGCCCATGAAGCCTGTTAAATCAAAGACAACACCCATGATGCACTGGCCAAGAACAGCAGATGCCATTGAGATTGTTGCGCCGATTTCCTTAACTGAGAAATAGTTTATTGTTAGGATGAATAAGCCAAAAAGTCCTCCAAACCATCTCCATAGAGGAGCGCTCTGCCTTGTTGGATTGATTGTCTTGTTGCCTCTTCCTGCTACCATTATTGCTGTGAGGGTGAGGATTCCGACAAACTGGTTAACTGCTATGGAAACGTTGTTTGATGTTCTCAGTCCGAGCTCTGTATTGCAGACAACCATTACTGAGATTACAGCGCCTGAGATGAAGGCTAGAATATAGTTGATGGCACCTGATGTCTTTGTTTTGGTATTCATAAATAAAACTATAACAGGTTGAACAATCTTTATCGATAGAAGATAATCGAGTTGGAGGCAATATGGAGATAATCTGCTTGGATTTAGAAGGCGTATTAGTGCCTGAGATTTGGATTGCATTTGCAGAGAAAACTGGAATCGAGGCTCTTAAGATTACAACAAGAGAAGAACCTGATTACCATAAGCTCATGAACTATAGAATGGACATCCTCAGAGAGAAGGGACTCACTCTGAAGGATATTCAGGACGTTATCGCAACAATTAAGCCACTTGAGGGCGCAAAGGAATTCTTGGAGAGCCTTAGATCAATGACACAGGTTGTCATTCTCTCTGATACTTTCTCTGAATTCGCAAAGCCACTTATGAAGCAGCTTGGATGGCCAACTATCCTCTGCAACAGCCTTGTTGTTGATGAGAATGACATGCTTACAGGTATCTCAATGCGTCAGGAAGATGGAAAGAGAAAGGCTATTGAGGGCTTTAGATCAATGGGCTTCAGAACATTCGCAGCTGGAGACAGCTACAATGACCTTACAATGATTCGCAAGGCTGACAAGGGTTGTCTCTTCAGAGCACCTAAGAACATCCTTGAGGAAGAACCAGATCTTGCTCTTTGCACAACATATGATGAGTTCTTGGCTGAAATCAAGAAGTTTGTAGAGGAAAAATAGTTCAATTTTGCTTTACTAAATAAGGCATTCCAAAATGTTGGGATGCCTTTTTGTTTGTCTAATGCACATAAAAAACATATTTTATATAACCTGTTCATTTATAAAAAAATAAATAAACAAAAATACAGTAAAATAACTAACAAAATAACCAAAGTTGAATCATTAGGTAAAAAAAACTTGACAAGAAGGAAAATAATGTACATCCTCTACGCAACACAGGAATAAAGGGGGGAAATGAAATGGATGCATTTACCCAGGAAATGAAAGAAAGGCTTCTAGAAGAAAAGGAAGCACTCGTTAAGAAGTTGAACAGTGAAGAAGACAACTTCAGAAATGAGGCTATGGTATCTTCTGGACGCGGTGACTCAAGCGATCTTGCAAGTGATGAGGGTGCATATAGAAAGATGGAAGCTCTCAATGCAATGGATGCAAGAAAGCTCAAGAGCATCGAAAACGCTCTCAAGAGAATTAACGAAGGCAGATACGGATATTGCCTTCAGTGCGGCAAGAAGATTCCAGAAGGCAGACTCAGAGCAATTCCATCTTCGGTCTTATGCATAGAGTGTAAGAGCGAAAACGAGAAGATGCTTAAATAGCAATATAGCGGAGAAATCCGCTATTTTTTTTACATGTATGGGTTTGATTTTATCTCTCTTTCGATGGTTGTAAAGCCGCCATGTCCTGGAAGAACGAGAGTCTTTCCCTCAAGTTTCTTTAGCTCTGATAGGCTCTTTCTTAAATCTGAGAAGGAACCACCTAAATCATGTCTTCCAATTGAGCCTTCAAATAGAGTGTCTCCAGAGAAGAGGACTCCTTCATCCTTTGAATATAGGCAAACGGAACCCATTGTGTGGCCAGGTGTTCTGATAACCTTGAATTTCCAGGCTTCGTTTTCATAGAACTCATAGTTCTCTGGAAGAGTCTTCAGAAGATTCATTTCTTTAGTCATTCCTGGAAAATAAGAGAGGATATCTCTGTTTGCTTTCCCTCCATCCTCGAGAAATGAGATATCCTCTTTTGAAATATAAATAGGTATTTCTGGATAAGCCCTTCTAATTTCCCCGAGTCCAAGAATATGGTCATAGTGTCCATGCGTAAGTAGAACGCATCTCAGGGATAGTCCTTCCTTCTCGATATATTCAAGCACCGGTCCAACTGAGTCTGGAGCATCGATTATGCATGCTTCGATTCCATCTGATGCCACATAGGTGTTGGTATATCCATTGGATAGGCAGAAGGGCTGTATTTTCATTATCTGTTTGAGAAGTTCAGCTGAGCTGTTCTTCCGTTGATTTCTCTGCCGTTGAGCTTTTCGATAGCCTTAACGCAGTTTTCTTCGCTCATAGTGATGAAAGAATACTTATCATGGACTCTGAGTGAGTAGATGTCTTCTCTTGTGATTGAGAGCTCTGACTGTAGAAGCTTTGAGAGATCCTTGCCATAGAGATGCTTCATCTTGCCGATGTTGAGGTAAAGAGTCTTTGCATCTTCTGGGAGAACCTTCTCTGGCTTAGCTTCCTTGTTGATTTCCTTCTCAGGCTTCTCTGTTTCCTTCACTGCTTCCTTCTTAGGGAATTCTCTCTTCTTTTCTCTTGGTGCTCTTTCTCTTCTCTCTGGCTGGGAAGCTAGCATCTTGAGAAGCATAGCTGCGAAATAGCTTCTTCTTGTGAAAGGAACCTTCTTCTTGATGATCTTCTTGAGTTTCTCAAGTTCCTCTGGATTAGGGTCGCTGTTGATCTTTGCGAGAATCTCCTCAATCCTTACTGACAAACGCTCTTCTTCTGAGAGCACGTTAGTCTCTTTGTCCATTTTGAACACTCCTACACGCCCGCTGATCGGGGTAAAAAATTGCATGTTTTACTGGGTCAATTACATGCATTGGAAATAGACTGCCGCCTTGGATGGGTAAAGGTCCGGCAACACTCGATTAGGATAATTATTAATAGCTTTACTGTCAACAAAAGTATTGTTGTGGTACTATCATAATATGGGCTCAAGAGAAGAACTTCAGATAGAAATAGATGGAAAGATACAGGATCAGAAAGACCTTCTTTCTTCCTATTTCTATGCTCTTGGAATGCTTGCTTTCGGCAATGAGGATAAACTCGAGATCAACCTTGTTACAAAGCTAAAGACAGAGGTTGAGGATAAGAAAATCCAAGCAGAGGAGGCCGAGGCCGAGTATAAGAAGCTATCAGCTTTCCATGAGGAATATATCCAGAAAAGCGAGAGGCATGATGTTCTTGAGAAGGCTATAGAAGCCGGTCAGGAAAAGGTTGAAGGCGAAAAGATAAAGCTTGGTGCCATCATATATGAGCAGTGTTCGCTTTCCCTATTGGATAATGCTATTTTCTCAAATATCTATAAGGATGTTCAGAATGAGCAGAACCACCTAAAGCGTCAAAACGCTGGAGGATTCTGGAATGTCTTTTCATCAAAGGCGGGGCTAAAGAAAGTTAAGAGCTCCCAAGATAGGCGATACTTAAAATATGCTGACGAAGTGATAGATAGAAAACTTTCCTCTTCCTTGAAGAGTGAGGGGGCAACTGCTGTTCTAAATTCCATAGATAGTGACTTGAATGAACTTAAAGCTATGAATGCAGAGTGTGCAGAGATCAAGACCTTTCTGGAGTTGCATGCAGAAGAGCATAGAAAGCTTGAGAAAAGCGAACTTGAAGAAGCCGGAGAGTATCGTGAGAAGATGGCTGAGGAATACTATGACGCCATCGTCACCTATGGAAACTATCTGTATGAAAAGGCTTCTAGCTGGATAGGCGAAAACACTCCAACAGAAGTTTTGGATTTAATAGAAAAAATCCTCGAGAGCCAGGCAAACTACTCAAAGTTCAACGCAACACGCGAGCGTTTGAGAAAAGAAGCCAAAGTTGCAGACTATCAGGCTCTTATCAAGCAGGAAAGGACCAAGATTATGATTCTTGAAAAGGAGAAGGAGAAGATCGACAATCAGATTGCGCGCCATGAGGCTGAAATCAGAAAGCTTGAAGTGATGATCGATCGACTTGAGAAGTGATGAAATACAATCTACATACCCATTCTGTCTATTGTGGTCATGCAACAGGCACTATAAATGAATATGCTGAATATGCAGAGAAGTGCAACTTCGATCTCCTTGGATTCTCCGATCACATTCCCTTCCCAGATAACCACTTTAAGTCTTCTAGAATGGACTATTCAAAGCGAAAGGACTATCAGGAAGATGTAAGGCGCGAAAAGGATAGGGGAATGAAGGTTCTTCTTGGCTATGAATGCGACTACTCAACTGAGTGGAAGGGCTACTTTGAGGATATCCTTGGCGAAGTTGATTATCTGATTGCTGGCACTCATTATATGAGAAGGGACGTGGGCAATATTGTAACTCCATTCTATGCTCCATTCTCACAAAAGGACTTTGTCCTCTATACAGATGCAACAATCAAGGCTATGGAATCTGGTCTTTTTGCATTTATCGCACATCCAGATGTATATTTGTGTACACTGCCTTTTGATAAAAATGCATACCTTGCAGCGGTTGATTTGATTACAGCTGCCACCGAGCTGAATATTCCTCTTGAGATTAACTCAAATGGCATGGCAAAGGCTGATTCTGGTGCTGTAAACAAAGATTGTGGCTATCCAAATAAGGAGTTTTGGACACTTGCTAAGGAGATGGGTGCAAAGGCTGTCATCTCATCAGATGCCCATAAGGTGGAAAATCTCGAGAAGTACTACGAGAGAATCGTTGACTTTGCTGATGAAATCAAGATTGAGCTTCTAGAGCCTGTATTGTCAAAAGATGGCAAGCTTTCCTTTAGAACTCAGGAGGATAAGTAAAGGTCATTCTTTCTCCAGTTACTGGATGGTTGAATGATATCGATTCTGCATGCAGGCAGAGTCTTTCTCCTTCCTTCCTGTTTCCATAAAGCCTATCGCCTTTGATTGGATGATTAAGCCCTGATGCTGCATGAACTCTAAGCTGATGGGTTCTACCTGTCTCAGGATAGAATCGAACTCTTGTGAACTTATCATCACCAATCCAAGTCACATGGAG
>JAGBWX010000122.1 GCA_017629575.1 Spirochaetales bacterium
ACCTTACGAGCTACAGGTTGCTCAGGCTAAGGCAGCCTCAATTGTTTATGATGCTACATTTGATAGAATCTCAACTCTTTTTGAAGCAGGCGCAGCAACTAAGCAGCAGCTTGATGAAATCAAGGCTCAGAGAGATGCCGGAAAGGCACAGCTCGAGCTTGCATCTCTTCAGCTTGGATATGCTGATGTCAAGGCTCCTGTAAGTGGAACAATCCTCATGGCTCCAACTGCTGTTGGCGATATCGGAAATACTCAGTCTCCTGTTGCAATAATTGCAGACCTGAACAATCTCATCATGAATATCTCTGTTCCAGAGAAGTATTATCAGCTTATTGTAGACAACAGGGAGAATATTGAGATTTCAATCACAAGACCAGCTTCATCAATCTCTGATGAGGTTGTTGCAGATGCTGAGATCCTTTCAATTTCCCCATATGTAGACCCAGTATCTAAGAGCTTTACAATGAAGGTTAAGCTTACTTCAAACATTTCATCATTCACTCCTGGCATGTATGTTAAGGCAGAGATTGTCTATGGTTCTGAGTCTTGCTATGCGCTTGACCTCTCAGTGAGAAATGTTGATGGCTCTGTATATTACATAGATTATTCAAATGGAGAGACAAGGGCTCTCTTCATGGATGCATCCGATTCTCTTTCAGATAATAGCTATTTTGCTATAGCAGAAGAATATAAGGATTTTGATTTTATCGTAAGAGGACAGGATTCTGTTCTCTCTGGACAGACAGTTGAGATTGTAGAGGGGTTCTAAGTGAAGCTTTCAAAATTTTCCGTTGAGCATCCTGCAATAATTGGAATGGTTCTGATTGCCCTTGCGGTATTCGGAATATTCTCAATTGCAACAACCAACATGGAATTCATGGGCGATATCTCAATGCCTCAGCTCTTTGTGATCACTGTCTATCCAGGTGCTTCTGCTGAGGATATTGAGGAAAGTGTCATTGACGTCATGGAGGAGAACTTCGTAACTCTACCAGACTTTAAGAGCATGACAAGTACTGCATCCAATTCCGTTGGTTCTGTTGTTATTACTTTTGCCGATGATGTAGACCCATATTCAAAGGTCAATGATGTAAGAAACAGAGTAAATGATCTTATGCCATCTCTTCCTCAGGGAATAGATACTCCACAGGTAGTCATTGGTGGTGCATCAATGCTTCCTATTATGTCTTTTGCAGTAGAGGGTGGCGACGATATTGCTCAGGTTTCAAAATATGTAGAGGAAGAGCTTAAGCCTCAGCTCACGCAGATTTCAGGAGTTTCTGAAATTCAGATTTCAGGTCTTGCTGAGCCAAGAATCAACATTAAGCTTCAAACAGAAAAGCTAGATAGCAAGGGTATTTCACCCCTTACTGTCTACCAGATACTCAGCTATTCGAACATCTCCCTCCCTCTCGGTACAACAGAGTACCAGGGCCATGATATTTCAGTTAGATTCGATGGAAAGTACAACACTATCGATGATATTAAGACTCTTCCTGTTGGTGCGACGGAAGAGGGTAAGATAATCAAGCTTGAGGATGTTGCGGAAATTACTCTCAACTATATCGATAGAAACTATACTCTCTCCTACAACGACAATGATGTCTTGCTTGTTGATGTATTCAAGAGAACAGATGGAAATACTATCGATATTACAAACCAGGTTAAGAAAGTCCTTGCCAAGGTAGAAAAGGATACTGGAGATGCAATAAAGTTCAGCACCATCAGCGATGACAGCAAGCTTGTTGTCAATTCAATGAAAACTGTTATTGAATCAGGCTTGATGGGTGTCTTGATCGCTGTTGTAATCATCTATCTCTTCTTGAACGATAGAAAGGCAACCCTCGCAATTGCTATCTCCATCCCGCTCTCAATCTTCTTTACCTTCATTGGCATGAAGCTCGCGGGCATCACAATCAACTTGCTCTCAATTTCTGGTATTGTCGTATCCTTGGGTTCTATCGTTGACGCATCTATCGTTGTCATTGACCAGGTCTACAGATACTATCAGGAAAAGAGAGATGGAAGATATCTTGGCGTTACAGAGTCTATCATCAGAGGTTCTGAGATAGTAGGTGCATCAGTTCTTGGTTCCAACTTAACCACTGTAATTGTATTCGTACCATTTTTGACAATCTCTGGCCTCATTGGCGCTATTCTTTACGATGTATCAATGACATTCATGATTTCCATCTTGGCATCCTTGATTGTCGCCTTGGTATTCATGCCATGGCTCTTAAAGGCAATCTTGAAGGAAGGCAATGATAGAGTTAGTGCTAAAGACAGCTTCCTTGTCAAAGGGGTGGATAGGCTTGAGAAAGGCTATGAAAGATCCCTTGGCTATGTGCTTAAGTATCCAGGTTTCATCATAATGATTGCCATTGGCATTCTTGCCCTCACCTTATATACAATTCCTCAGATTCAGGCAGCATTCATACCTTCAACTGATAACAATGACTTCTACGCAAACATCGAATTCCCTTATGGCTACAATCTTGAGGAGACTCAGAAGGGTATCGACAAGGCTGAAGCAATCATGAGGAATACAATCCCTGAGGAGTATATCGATACTTACGTTATGTATGCTGGCAAGTCTACAGATGCTATGGCTTTTGCTAATCAGACCAATGTCGGAGGCATGCATATTGTTCTTGTTCCTGTCGCAGAGCGTGATATCAGTATCCATGATGTAATCAGGGAGCTTCAGTACAACCTGGAGAAGGAACTGCCAGCTGCCAAAGTAAAGGTCTACAATGGTGGTTTTGATAGACTAGTTGGATTCATCTCCGGTGGTGGTGGATATGGCTTGAAGCTTATTGGCAACAATGAGGAGGATTTGTATAAAGCAGCTGTTAAGATACAGGAATTCCTCCAGACAGATCCTGAGGTTATCTCAACTTCGATCGATGCAAACTATGATAATACAAATGCTATCATCAAGATGAGCACTGACTACCTTTCATCCTTAGGCCTTACAGCTTATGAGTCAGGAATGACCACTGCAATTCTTTTCAATGGAATGGATGTTGGCACCTATCGCGATGCAAATGGTGAAAGATATGATATTCATCTTGCATCAGATATTCAGGATTACCCAGTAAACGAATCAACACTTTCAATGCTCAAGCTGACAACACAGGCAGGAAGCAAGGTTTCCTTCCCATCGGTTTCAGAGCTTGATATCGAGAATACGCTCTCTCAGATCAACCACTCAGATAGAGCAAGAGCAATTACAGTATCTGCACAGCTGACTACAGAGTCCCCTAATGCTGTAGCAAGCAGAGTAGATGAGTTTATCGCAAACAATCCGCTTCCTGCTGGCGTGAGCACAGCAACAGGGGGCCTGATGGAACTTCTTGCAGACTCACTGCTGCCAATCGCTCTTGCCTTGATTATCGCGGTATTCCTCGTATACATGGTTATGGTTATCATCTTCGAGCGCTTTAGACAGCCACTTCTTGTTATGTTGACAGTTCCATTCTGTCTCATTGGCGTAATGCTGTCTCTTGTTCTCTTTAATTCAACAATGAACATGCTTTCCATCCTGGGCATTGTATCTTTGGCGGGTATGCTCGTTAACAATGGAATCATCATGGTTGACTATATCAACTACCTAAGAGATTCAGAGAGAAGAAATCTCGCAGAGGAAGCTGGTGTGGACACTCAGTTCATGACAGACGCAGAGCTTGTTGGCGTATTTGATTATGGCTATGAAAGGGATCTGCTCTACAAGTCTACAAAGACTGGTACTGCCTCTAGACTGCGACCAATTTTGATGTCATCGCTCACAACAATCTTGGGTGTTATCCCTATGGCTATTGCCTCTGGCGAAGGCTCTGAGGTTTATGCACCTCTTGGTCAGGTAATTATGGGAGGTCTCACAACCTCTATGGTCATTACACTCTTCGTTATGCCTGTCTTCTACTATGTTTCAGAGAAGAGCAGACTTAGGAAGACCTATAAAAAGAATAATAAATTGGAGAATAACATATGATTAAGTTAAGAAATTGTCTCATTGCTTTGGTGTTGATCCTCGCTCTTTCTGGATGCAACAAGGACGTATTCTATTCAGCAGTTTCAGGACGTCTCATCGACAACGATACAGAGAATGGCATCGCTGGCGTAAATGTCTATGCATATACCTCTGAGGAAGAAAGAGACAGTGCTTTTAATTCTTGGAAGTCTGGAACTATCTTCTCTGATAATTCCTGCAAGTTTAGGGCAACAACTGACAATAATGGAAACTTCTCCATATCTAAGATTATTTGGACAACAAACAAGCCAGCTTGGAGCGAAGACTACGATAGCTCATCTGTCTATCTGATCTTCTTCAGTGAAGAATATGGCCTCATTAAGGAAGGTCCTATTGCTGTAATCTCCTCATCATCAAATCAGAGTGCTGTAACACTCAGACTTGAAAGAATGGAAGCTTCATCAACACTTACACTCAATTTCAGAGATGTTACATCAGCAGGCCAAAGTAAGAATGTTGGAGATGCAATCAACTTCACATATAGCTATTCAAACGGTTATAGAACTATTACAAGAGATGCATCAACAAATACAGGCACTTACACAATCAACGTATCCTATCCAAAGGGAAAGAGTGCAGAAGTAAAGATTGAAAACATCTCAAGCCCACTTGATGTCTGGTCTCCATCTGCTTCTAGCTATGCATTTACTGTAGATAAGTCTAGCGTTGTTGACTATGTAGACATGAAGAGAGAGAAGTTCAGCCTTGAAAATGGTATCTATGGATCAATAACAGTAGAAAAAGATAAATATCCAAATCTTTCAGATGCTTCAGTTTCTGTGAATATTGGTGGTGTTGATTACATTGTAGGTGTAACAGGTGTTGAATATGTTGGTCCAGAAGCAGCTCCAACTTATGCAAGGGCAACTTACTCCGGCTTAGCTAGCGGTGTTTATATTGATGCAACTTATACAGGCGATGCTCTCGATGAGCAGAGCTTTAGCATCACAGCAAAGGATAGCGGTGGAAATGATCTTGCAATAGGCACTTTAAAGCTTTCTGCTGCATCTAGTTCATTAGAGTGCAACCTTAAGTAAGAGGACGTTGATGAGAAAAGTAATTGCGTTTCTTCTGATAGCTTTGTCTGTTTTATCTCTATCGGCAGATGAGCTATCGATCAAATATGATAAAGAATCTCTATACACTAAGATGCTAGTCAACAATACCTCTTTGAGAAATGCTGAAAGAGATATTTACGAGGCTCATCTTGATACTAAAGATGCCAAGGCTAATTATTCTCCTGATATAGATTTGACTGTCAGCGGTACATATATGACAGAGCCAATGGTTGGCAATATCACAGTATCTACAGATGAACTTCTTTCATCTTCTGGCATACCTACTTCCACTGGTGGGTATGTCACACTATTTGATGGCATGGATAATACGCTCTATAATGCATCTTTAACTGTCACACAGCCAATCAATACATGGGGCAAGATCAATCTTGCAGCTAAGCTCTACGAGACAGTTGAAGGCATCCAGGGAATGAAGAAGACAGACCTTGAAAGACAGCTTTCTGCTGAGCTTTCAATTAGACTCTATCTTCTTTGCTATTTGGATCAGATTTCCGCTCTCATCTCAGAAGCAGAATCATATGCTGACGAGCTTATCTCAATTGCAGAAGTTAGCTTTAAGAATGGTGTAATCATCGAGGCTGACTACATCGATGCAAAGATTCAGAGAATGGATTTAGAGGTAAGAAAGAGCGAGCTCAACTCTCAGATAGAAGCAAATCTGCAGGCATTAAGGACTTTGACAGGCATCACAAACCTTAAGAAGGATGAGATTCTTTTCGAGCCAGAGGATTCTATTCTCTATGTCTATAATGACTATGATTATCAGGCATTGAGGGAATTAGCTCTCTCTAGCTCAAATATATCTCTTCAGATGGTAAATAGCCTTAAGGCTGTCCACTCCCTTCAGGAGAAGATTGCAAATAGATCGATGTATGGCATTCCAGATATGGCTCTCCAGGTTAGTGCAACATATAGCACACCTAGAGTTCCAGGGCTTGAAGCTGGTTGGAGACAGAACGACAATTTCTCTCTTAACTTTACATTTGCAATGCAGACAACTCTATGGGATGGTGGTGATAAGATCAATGATAAGAGGAGAGCTGAAAGCTCAATCATTAGAGATGAAATCTCATATGATGAAGCAGTTCTCTCTATAGATAAGGGTCTTAGCGAGAACTACAATCAGATGGCCAATAATCTTATTAAGCTAGATTATCTCAATCTTTCTAACAATAGCATTAGCTTGAGCATCAAGAATACGGAGCTTGCAGCCAAAGAGGGCCAGAAGGGTAGAATGGACCTTCTTACTTCCTATTTGAAACGAGTTGAGAATGAGATAGAAGGCCTTATGACGAAAGCTGGTCTTTCATCAAATGTATTCATGATTTCCTACTTAGTAGGAGATGATATATAGAATAGGACCTTGGGTCCTATTTTTATTGACTACAAAGAGTCTAAATCATAAGCTTTTCTTGGAGGAACTATGGATTTCGTAACACTTGGAAGTACTAATATCAAGGTCAACAAAAATGGTTTTGGCGCTTTGCCAATTCAGAGAATCTCAGAAGAGGACGCAGTATACCTTCTCAGAAAGGCATTTGATGGTGGCATTACATTCTTCGATACAGCAAGAGCATATTCTGACAGTGAGAAGAAAGTAGGAATTGCCTTTGAAGGAATTAGGGAAAAACTATATATAGCAACAAAGACTGCGGCTGAGAATGCAGAGGATTTTTGGGAGGATCTTAATACTTCCCTGGGCCTGCTTAAGACTGACTATATCGACATCTATCAATTTCATAATCCTTCATTCTGTCCTAAACCAGGAGATGGAACCGGTCTATATGAGGCTGCTCTGGAAGCAAAGGCAAAAGGTCTTATTCGCCATATTGGAATCACAAACCATCGTCTTGCTGTTGCTAAAGAAGCAATTGAGAGCGGATTATATGAAACGCTTCAGTTCCCATTCTGCTATATCTCAGGCGATGCAGAGCTTGAGCTTGTAAAAATGTGCAAGGAGCACAATATGGGCTTTATTGCTATGAAGGGGCTTTCTGGTGGTCTTCTGAATGATTATAAGGCTTGCTATGCATTTGCATCCCAGTTCGATAATGTTCTTCCTATTTGGGGCGTTCAGAGAGAAAAGGAATTGGACCAGTGGTTAGAGACTATATCAAATCCTCCAACAATGACCGAGCAGATTACAAAGACTATTGAAAAGGATAGAGCAATGCTCTCTGGCGAGTTCTGCAGGGGCTGTGGATATTGCATGCCATGCACTGTAGGCATTGAGATCAATAACCTTGCTAGAATGAGCTTGATGATGCGTAGAAGCCCTTCTGAGCAGTACTTTACTGAAGAGTGGGAAAATAAGATGAACAAGATTGAGGATTGCGTAGATTGCGGATTGTGCCTCTCTAAGTGCCCATATGGATTGAACACTCC